>CALAPG010000352.1 GCA_937889485.1 uncultured Moraxella sp.
AGTTCAGACGTGTGCTCTTCCGATCTTCCAAATTCGCCTTGTGATAGCTGCATTAAAGTGACTTGCAAAAACTCACTACTACGACCTTCAGCAATAAATTGTGAAAAACGTTTGAGATGATTGTCATGTAACTGCAAGGACTGCCATTCAGATAAACTTGCGCTAATTGCGTGTTGGGCGGTGGCAAAGTGAGCAATGAGTTTGGCGTAGACGGGTACTGACAAATTAACCAAATACCATAGATTGAGCATGGCGTGCTGCTCAGCGGTCAAAGAAGATGGGATGTCATTTGCCATATTGCGCTTCCTATTTTGGCGTTTTACCATGGTGGTGTCTGTGGCGGATGGTGGCATTATCCTGGTTACCTTGATGTCATAGCACGCAATGTTTGACGTCGGCAACTATTTTTTTTATTGATTGTTGGTAATCAATTTTTTGAAAATTAATAAAGTCAATAAAGCCAGTCATGGTGACTGGCTTCTTAGCTTGAAAATAGGGATTTACTGTCCAACGGGTGGCAACAAGTAGTCTTCCGTGTGAATAGGTGATTCTGCATCTAGCACGTAGGCATAGCTAATGTCATCAAATGCTTTAAAAACCATTATATGCCCGATTTGCTCATTGGGCAGTCTTACCGCTTCACCTTTGACACGTGATAAGTTGTCTTGCACCAGTGCGCCTTTTTGGTAAACGGTGAGGACATCGCCAGGCGCTGCCCCTTGTTTGGTGCCAAGATTGATGGCGACCACGCCGCCGCGTCCTGTGCTACTAATAGAGTTTAAGATGCGAACCACACGCCCGCCGCGGCTAACGGTGGCAGGTTTGGGATAAAAGGCAGGAGGTAAATACTGACCGACTTCTACAAACACCCGATCGCCTTCTCGCACTTCTTGTCCAAAGGATTTTTTGAGTTCGATACTAGAAACCCCATTGGCAGCCACGCTGGTCACGATACCTGCTGCTACTTGTGTCACTTCAAGCCCTACCACTCGCTGGCTGGCAGGATCGACATACGGTTCACCTTCACGATAGATGCCATAACGTTGCCCCACAATTAATGGCACGCCTTTGGCGTAGATTTTATTACCTGTACCTGTGATGATGTTTTTGTCTTTGGAAGCAAGGACATACGGTGTGGTATTGAAGTCACTGGGAGAAACGATAATGCTGCGATCTAACCAAGCTTCAATGGCAGATAGTGGAATCACAGGGATGCTGCCTGCGGCGGTTACCACGGTGTTATCACTGGAGGCAGGCGTGTTTAATGCTTTTTCGACGCCCGCACAGCCTTCCCCTGTGTCTATTCCCACTAGTTTGTGCCCTTTGATCACGCAAAGAATTAGTATGTCTTTGGGATAAATTAAATGTGGATTACGAATTTGGCGGTTGGCAGCCCAAATTTCTTTCCAGCGCCACGGGCTTTCTAAGAATTTCCCTGAGATGTCCCAAAGTGTATCGCCTTTTTTGACCACATAACGGTTAGGCGCGTCTGCTTTGATACGTGGCGGTGGGTTGTTGGCGTAGGCAGCAGTTGTGGCAGTTAGGCTCAATGCCGCGAATAAGGCTACAGAAATTTTTTTTGTAAAAGTTTGCTTTTTTTTCATTGCTCAATGCTCAAGAGTCATCACTTTGGGAGAGTTAATGTCGCTATATTGTAGCTATGTTGTAGCTATGTGTTGATTAAAATCACCCGTGCTTTACATCGTGTAAGTGTGGGTTAGCATATCATAGAATTGGGTAATTTTGAGAACCTTTATCTAGAAATGTCGAGGTTTTGGCGTATGGCTATTATTTGGTTTCTGACATCGTTTGATTAACCTTGTTAATTGGTTATTTTGCTATTATATATTCTATGGATGGTAGCCAAAAAATGGGGTTTGCGTTACCCTATGCAAATTCTGCGACTACTTTTATTTTTCACTGATTGCGATTGTATTGTTACAAGTTGATGATTATGACCCTACGTACTATTTTAAATTACCCAGACCCAAGGCTTCGTACCCTTGCCAAGCCTGTTACCGTCTTTGATGACAGCTTAAAAACTTTAATCGATGACATGTTTCAAACCATGTATGCCGCCAAAGGCATTGGGCTTGCTGCTACACAGATTGATGAACATATTCAGTTGATTGTGATGGATTTATCTGAAGACGGCAGTCAGCCTCGGGTCTTTATCAATCCAAAAGTGACGCCGTTGGTGGATGAACTGTTTGGCTATGAAGAGGGCTGTTTGTCGGTACCTGAATATTATGATAAAGTCGCAAGACCAAAACGGGTAAAGATTGAGGCCGTTGATGCCGCGGGTCAAGCCTTTGTTGAAGAAGCCGAGGGCTTGCTTGCCGTGTGTATTCAGCACGAAATTGACCATCTAAATGGTAAAATTTTTGTAGATTATCTATCTAAGCTTAAACAAGACCGTGCCCGTGACAAAGTACGCAAAGTTATCAAACAGCGTGAAAAAGACGCCGAACATAAATCCATGTAACCCATCTGCCAAAAAAGGATCAAGGAGCACTCATGACCCAGCGCCAGCCCCGTATCGCCACTGTGGCACGCAACACCGCTGAAACCCAAATCAGCGTCACTATCAACCTTGACGGCACAGGTCTAGGCACCATTGACACGGGCGTACCGTTTCTTGACCACATGCTCGACCAAATCAAACGCCATGGCTTGATTGACATGGATATCACCTGTAACGGCGATACCCACATTGATGACCATCACAGCGTGGAAGATGTGGGCATCACGCTGGGGCAAGCTTTTAAACAAGCCATTGGCGATAAAAAAGGCATTGTACGTTATGGGCATTTTTATGCACCACTAGATGAGTCACTTAGCCGTGCAGTGGTGGATATCTCAGGTCGTCCAGGGCTGCATATGGATATCCCCTTTACCCGTGCGATGATTGGCTCATTTGATGTGGATTTGTTTAGCGAGTTTTTTTATGGCTTTGTCAATCATGCCATGATAACTATCCACTTGGATAATCTCAAAGGCAAAAACAGCCATCACCAAATTGAAAGTATCTTTAAAGCGTTTGCCCGTGCCTTGCGTATGGCGGTTGAATATGATGAAAGAGCACTTGATAGATTGCCAAGCACTAAAGAAAGTCTTTGATGTTAAAAGAAAAAAGCCCTGTTTGATACAAGGGCTTTTTTTGTATTAGTCCTTAAAATTATTAAATTGCAGTGGCACACCAAATTGTTTTTCTTTCAAAAACGCCATCGCTTGCTGTAGCGTGTCTTTTTTCTTATCATTGACTCGTACTTTATCGCCTTGAAT
>CALAPG010000353.1 GCA_937889485.1 uncultured Moraxella sp.
TATCACCAACTTGCGTATGGACGCGATTGGTTTGCCGCCCATTTTTGCAGCGATTAAAAATAACCCCATTCCTTGGATTAATGCGTGGTTATCCTCAGACAATGTACAAGTAGCGCCACAAGAATCAGAAATTACTTCCTACCTTGTTGGGCAAATTGACGCTGAGCTAAGCGATGATGCATTCGACGACTTTGAGCTTTAATCGGTAATTGCGGGGCGATGGCTGGCAACGATGGCATGGATTTTTACCAATAGCACCCAATTTTATTTGCACCAAGGTGAGACCTTGCTACAAGGTCTGCTGCGGGTCGGTGCCCATGCCAGCCACCAATGCCTTGAAGGCTACTGTGGCACCTGCAAGCTGACCTACCATGTGGTGCATCCACAAACACACGTGCGTTATGTGATAGATCCTTTGGTGATGCTGGCTGACAATGAGATTTTGCCGTGCTGCTGCTATGTTCAAGGGGTTATTACCTTGGATATTGATTAGTATCAACCTAATCGCAGCGCCAATCCCCATACTAGGCAAAAACTTCCTACCGATGCTTTAATTTTGTCCCCGCAATCCCCATATAATCCGCTATAATGTTAGGTTTATCCCCTATTGCCATAAAACCAGCGGCTTTATGTTGGCGATGGATATAAGCAAGTGTTAAGGGCGACAAGTTTTACTAGGCTTAGCTCACTATATTTAACGTCTTGCACAAGCCAGTTAGGTGAAGACTCAATTGCCAGTATGCAGTAACTTAAGTAACTTAACTGACAAGACACTCCAAACACACATTTAAGTTAGCTCGTGTCTTTTGACAATCCTTAGGGTAGGGCTCACTTAACATAAAAACCTAAGCGGTACGGGCGGTTGCCACTGCCACTTTCTTAGGTTTGCGGTCGGGCTTGACCGTCTTTTAGAAGAAATCCCCAAACCATAGAAAGGGGAGGAAGTCAAATTGACATATTTTATTTAACCATTAGCAAAGTGAGCCCTCATGAGCGAACAATCAACTTCTCAATTAGCCACGCTGATTCAATTAGGTAAAGAGCAAGGCTATCTGACTTATGCCGAGATCAATGACCAGCTCCCCGAGTCAGTGACAGAAAGCGACCAAATTGAAGACATTATTCAAATGCTCACCGATGTTGGTATCAAAATCTTTGAGACGGCGCCCGATGAAGACGACATCATGCTCAGTGATGATGCCGATGATGACGAAATCGCCGTGGATGAGGCAGCCGCGGTTTTGGCCTCTGTTGAGTCTGAGCCAGGTCGTACCACCGACCCCGTACGTATGTACATGCGCGAGATGGGTACGGTTGACCTTTTGACCCGTGAAGGCGAAATTGCCATTGCCAAGCGCATTGAAGATGGTATCCGTGACGTACAGCACGCCATGACCTTTTGGCCTGGCACCGTCGAGATGGTGCTAGAGGAGTACCATCAGACATTTGAGGGCGAAAAGAAAGTTTCAGATATTATTACAGGTTTTTTAGACCCTGAAGCGAGTGATGATATCCCGTTGGCAGATGACGCCGAGATTGAAATAGCGCTACCCATTATCACCCCAAAACCCAAACCAAAAGAAAAAATCGCAGCGCTAGATGAAGACAGCAACGGTGAAAATGAGCTAGACGAAGAAGCCGAAGGCGAAGTGAGCGACGATGCGGATGCCGAAGAAGCCAGTGGTCTTGACCCTGAAGAAGTGCGCATACGTTTTGAAGAACTGGCACAACTATTTGACAAAGCCAAAACATTATTAGATGCCCACGGCCGTGACAACCCAGCCGTAAAAAATGCCTTTGATGAGCTTGCCAACTGCTTTATGCTATTTAAACTCAATAGCCGCGTAGCCGACAACATCATGGACATGATGCGGGATGTCTACGAAGACGTGCGCAAAAACGAACGCCACATCATGAAATTGGTCATTCGCCGCGGTAAAATGCCAAAAGAAGAATTTCGCAAAACCTTTCCGCATAATGAAACTAACCTAGACTGGCTACCCAACCGTATTGCTGGTCAACCCACGTTTTCTGATACCCTTGAGCGGGTGCTTGATGAAGTATTGCTTTATCAAGGGCGCATCCGCGAGCATGAAAAAAACTTGGGCATGGAAGTGCACGAGATGAAAAAAGTGGCGCGCGAAATGTCAGTCGGTGAAGCCAAAGCCCGCCGTGCCAAAAAAGAAATGGTCGAAGCCAACTTACG
>CALAPG010000354.1 GCA_937889485.1 uncultured Moraxella sp.
CCATGTTGAACACAGAGGATAGATTTCTAAACCATCTATGCGATGGCGAACTTACCTTACCACGCGGTCAGCCGTTCGCGTGTGGGAGTTGTGGTATCGCAAGACCGAGCGCGTCAAGGTGTTGACCAACGCAGGCGGGTTGACTGGCGAAATTTTTGACAATGACCGCCACAAAGGATTGCTTGAGACTACCGACGCGGACACCAAAGAGATTGTGCGCGAGCAAATGTATATGGCCATGTATACCGCGCACACGGTTTTATATCATGGCAAATCTATCTATAAGCACAACCGCTTCCCCTTCGTGCGCCGTTTGGCGTTTATGCACAAGAAAGATAAAACGCCGTATGGCGTGGTGCGTCAAATTATTGACCCACAGACTGATTTAAATGAGCGCAGAAACTACGCACTATGGATGATGGCAAGCCGCCGTATTGTTGCCGATGAAGATGCGGTAGCGGATAAAGACGCAGCGATTGAAGAAGTATCTAAAGTCAACGGCTATGTTGAGGTACGCACTGGCAAGCAATTTCAGGTATTAGAAAACAGCCAATTAGCCCCAGCGCATGTGGCGTTTGCGGAAATGGATAGCGCCTATCTCAAGCAGATTAGTGGCGTGACCAGTGAAAATCGCGGTGTCAACAATAACGCCTTGTCGGGTATTGCTATTCAATCGCTGCAAGAGCAAGGCACGGTTATCACCACGCCTATCATTGACAATCATGTCATGGCCCATCAGCTAGAAGGCGAGTTGGTGTTATCACTGACCGAGCAGTTTATCAACCGTAAGATGCAATTTCGCATTACTGGCAGTGACTTAAACCCCAAGAAACAAGAGTTTGTCACGCTTAACAGCGTTCGCCATCGCATAGATGGTTTAGAAACTGCGCCATCGCTTGACCCGCTGCCGCAGCTTGTTCGCCATCGCATAGATGGTTTAGAAATAAAAGGTGACCTTGTGGCATTGGCTGAAAAAGTTCGCCATCGCATAGATGGTTTAGAAATGCATTGATGACCAAGTCAAAAGAACAGTTAAGTTCGCCATCGCATAGATGGTTTAGAAATTTCATCAAGTCAGCCACGTTAAACTTTCCAATGCCTTGCTGAGATTGCACTGGCGGCTGCGCTTGTAAATCTGATACCTTAAACTGCCCTAACGGCTGTGGTGCTTGCGGTGTTTGCTTCATTAAGTCTGCCACATTAAACTTACCTAAAGGCTGTGGTTTTTGGGCAGACTGTTTCATTAAATCAGCGACATTGAAGCTGCCAATGCCTTGTGGTGCAGCTTGCCCGCCGCTTTGTGGAACTTGAATCTTGCCACCCAAAAAGGCGTTAACTTGTTTCCATGATTTTGTGGGCTGTGGATGTGGTGATGTTGGCAGACTTGCCCATTCTGCACCCGACTTTGCAATAGCATTGGCAAAATCCCCTTTCAAAAGATGAGGCATTGCCCCGCGCTGAATCAGCAAGGCAACTGCGCCCAAATCTTGGTTTTGTGGACCAAAATCACTAAAACCATACTTCCTTGCCAACCCATCCCAAGTGCTCTTTAAAAATTGATACTTGCCTGCTGCGCTTGTGGTATTCATGCGCCCATCGGTTTGACGAAAAGCCTTGCTATACCTTGGATGGTCAGCAAGGCTAGACAAACGACCACCACCGAACGCTGTATAATATCCATTGCCTTGCGTATGCTCGGTATAGCTAATCAAATCAAGCATTTTACGGACATTGGGATTGTTTAGATACTGCTCTAGTCCTGCCATAATTTAAAATCCATAGGCTGATAACGGTGGTCTTGGTTTACCGCTTGGTGTAGTTGGCGCTGCGATACCTTCAGGCGGGGCAGATGCGGCAGGATATCCGATTGTGCCGTTGTTCAGGTATTTTTCATTGAGCGCTTGCATTTGTCTCAATGCCGCCATGCGTGTAGCAACTGGCAGGCTTGCATTGCTCAAATCACCCGCCATCTGTTTATACATTTGCACGTCTTTATCAGACTGCGGACCTTCCATTCTTGGCATATTTGAAACAAGTTGACCCGCAATCGTACTAAGCTGTGCCGTACCTTGCGCCCCTTCAGTTGACACGCCAAACCAACTTGCCCCAGTATCTAATAGGCTACCAATGCCGCTACCTGTAGCCTTGCCGCTCGACAAGATTTGCTCGGCTTGCTGGGTTAATGATAGTACGTTTTGTGCCCGTTTTGTTTCCTGCTGCGGTGAGTTTTTGTTGCCGCTACCATCGCCCAATGACGTAGCTTGCTGTCCAGTTTTAGGGTCAATAAAAGCGTCTGCCGTGCCGTCAGGGTAAACGGTATAAACCTTGCCATTGATTAGCTGCTGCTTGCCTTTCGCTTTTTCAGCAGCAATCTCTTTTTCCGTGCGCTGGGTGGCTTGGTCTGCCGTATACATCGACCCCTTTAAGCTATTATCACTGCTATACATTGTGCCTTTTAAGCTATTATCACTGCTATACATACTCGCTTGAGTGGTACGCGCATTGTTACGTTCAGACGTTTGATTGGTGTCAATCGTATTTTGGCGCGATGTCTGATTATCAAGCGCATTGTCAGCCGTGGTAAGATTGTATTTCGGGTCTTGAATCCCCTTATACAGAGCAAACGCAAATTTCTGTGCTTGTGCAGGGTCAGCAGGTAGATTGTTAATCAATCCTAGCTTTTGATTATAAGTCGCTTCATCAATCAAGCCGCGTGATTTTTGAATCTCAAGTTGTGCAATGCCCGCGTTTTTACCGCCGTTTAGCACCGAGCCCCATACCATTGAGTCAAGTTTGGTATTTTGGTCAATGCCAAGCCCTGTGGTCTCAACACCAACCTTTGTACCCTCTGCGGTTGTTTTGCCGGCTTCTGCATCATTTTTGTGACCCAGCGCCAAAGTTTGCGCGGTATCTGCATAGGTTTTATTCAAATCTGCATCAAACTTTAAGCCATCTTTAAGTGCCTTTGCTTCAGACGCTCGATTGTCGTTATACTGCTGCATAAGCTGTGGGGCAAATAGCTTGTGCTTTTGAGCAAATGCCTTTTCTTCCTCGGGTGTTGCCATTTTATTCATGTCGTTAATTTGACGGGCAAGCAATAATTTACCAAATGCACCGCCAAGTTCGCCCAGCATATTCATGTTATTGGCTTGCTGTGCTTGCGCGGCTAGTGTGCCGTTTGTGATGATACTAGGGTCTAACATAACTCACCTCAAATTACTGGATTCATAAATTTTGCAGCCGTGCCCGCCAAACCAAGCAATGACCCAAAGCCATTAGCGACACTATTACCCGCCGCAATCGTGCCTGCCGCTTGAGCATTTGCCCCCTGCATCGTGTTTCCTGCAATCGCTTGCGCGGTTTGTGTGCCTGCGTTGCCTGTTTGCGCTGCCGCATTTTGCCCGATGCCTACCAAGTTTGATAAACGATTGTATTGGTTGGTTTGGTCAGCATTAAATCGATTATAAGCATTTTGATACTCTTGGCTTGCGGACTCTTGACCATAGTTTTGCAGGGCTTTAAGCGTTGCCCCCGACAATAAACCGCCTTGCGCCGCTGCACTACCTTGAATGGCGTTATTGCCTTGATTGACACGAAATTGGTAGCTAGGGTCATCATAAATATCTTGACCCGAGTAGGTTTGATTAAAAAAACCATTAGGCTGCATTTTGCCCATTAATTGTGCCAGTGCATCACTACCAGCCGTGCGATACGGGTTTAAATCGCCTCGCACCTGGTCAAACATATCTTTTTGAATTTGACTTGCTTTGTCCGCTGCCTCTGCTTGAGTTTTTGCCGCATTTTTCGCGGCTTTTGCTTGCTTATTAGCACCTGTTATGCTACCAATGGCATCGCCAACAAATGACATATTATTCCCCTAATTTTTTAAACATAATCGTTTCGATTGACTCAAAACCCTTGTGCTGCCAAAGCTTACTATTATCTTTGGCTTGTAGATTTGCGAGCGTCCAAAAGCTGGCGCGCTCTTTGATATACTGCGTTGAATATTCGAGTAGCTTTGCTGAGTGTTTGCGATGTTCAGGCAATACAAAAATCGCATCGGTATGTGCGTGCACATAACCTTTATGCCGCATCATTGGTGTGGTAAATATCCAGTGAAAACCAATAGCCTTACCGTTTTCTCGCATCACCAAGCAATGAAAACGGTCGCAACGTTCAACAGCGTGATACATCTCTGTGTCAAAATCGAGTTTTAAGCCAGTAAAACGCGCCTCTTCTAACGCAAAAACCTGTTCACATAGCGGCATAAGCTCATTAATGCAGTCCGCCCACTTTTCGCGGTCAATGGTTATCATACAGACTGTTCCATGATTGATAGCGTAGCATTAGCGCCTTGCCCTACAAGCACCACTTGCATACCTTCAGTGAGTACATGATTGATGACTTCAGGACAAAGATAACCTTCATTGGTGCCCAGTGTTTTTTTAACCAAGCGATTAGAAGCTTGCACTGAGCCACTAGCAGGGACTAAATATACCTCAATGCTAATCGGGCTTTCTGTGGCGTTGTGAAATGTTAATGCGCGGATTTGTGCAACTGACAGCCCAGGCACGACATAAGCAATATTATTATCTGCAACTAGACTTTGCGGTTTAAATGGGTTTAGATATCGAATCATGGGCAATAATCTCACTGGTTGGCATAGCGACCATATCAAAAGTGGGTGATGGGTTTACAGATACAGCAACCATCGGCATAGTTTCAGCATGCATAACGGGCAATGCTACTGTATCAAATTGGGTGTTAGACATATTTAGCAACATTTGCCCTGTTAGCGACTGCGTTGGCAGTTGGCTTGATAGCTGTAGCAAAGTAAGCGAATCCGCCAAATCGCCTACGTTTAGCATTGACGCTAGTTTTTCAAAGAATCGCACCCAAGTTTGGTTCATCACGCCATTGGCATACATCGGCTCAATGATGGGAACTTGTGATACGCGGGGAATTTGTGGCATTTATCTCACCTTTGCTTTTGCGCCTAATAAAATCAGCCTTGCTGCGTCCGTCATACGAATACGAAATACGCGGCTAAACGACTGCCCAAGTCTGCGAAAAATCAGCCGTTTTTTATACTCACCGATACCGCCTAAATTTTCTTGTCTGTCATTCGACCAGGTGCGCCCTTTATCATCTGACCAATCGAACATAATCAGCGGCTTAGCATTTTCATCCTGCCCCACTTGGGCCATGATTTCGACTTCATCAAAAACAAGGCGCTGTCCCTGTGGGTTTAGGCAAGGCGTCACCCGCTCACGCATGATTAAGCTGCCATTATCCGTTTGGCAGTTAGGGCATAGTCGATACACAAGCCCACTAGCCCTATCACCTACCAAATGCTCACCCTCAAAAAAACAGTGGCTATTAGCGCGGTGGTGTTCATGACTAAAGGTTTCAGTGTTGTAAAAACTGCGCTCATGCCACATTTGCACTGACGCGTCATACACCCATGTTTTTTGAGCGGTGGGAAAACTAATCACATAAAAATTATGCCCTTCGCGCTGGTAGCTAAAGGCATAGGCGTCATCAATCTGCGCGTAACTGGCAAGCTCATTTTCGATGGCATGGTTGCTAATTCGGCTCACTTGATAGCCTTGCGTCATGACAATTTGCGCGTTACCGTGTTCAGTTTGTGATAGCCAAATCAAGCTACTACCAAACGCGCTAACAGAGTCTTTGGCCGCGCAGCCTACTGGAATATAGGCGCCAGATGTACGCTGATATGGCAAATCCTGTGAGCCGGTACTATTCCAAATTTCGGTGGTTTTTACACCGATGAGCCATAACTGCCCGTTACTGGCTATCACACGCACTAGGTTATCGCTTTGCGCTTCTGCGGTGGCATAATTTAGCGCGGTTGTCGTGGTGCTTAGTAAGTTTGACCATTGTATTTTGCCGCTATCTGGGACCGACCAAACAAAACGAGAGTCTAAAAACGTCACCGATGACGCACCAAAAAAGCCGGTATCATCATTAATTAGTAGCTTGGTCAAACTGCTATCGGCAATTTTGTAGCGGTAGGCATCATCACCGACAATCATCACTTGCACACTGTCATCGGCAAACGTCACTAAGTCAGTGCCGCTAATCTCACCAATCTGCTGTGATACGCCATTTTTAACAACGTACAATGCTGTACCAGCTACTACTAAAAAACAGTCAGGCAGGGTATAAAGCCCACGAATTGCACCGGTAAACTCAAATCGTTTGACTAGCCCTTCGGTGGGTAGTAATGCGCTTACTGACTGCGTATTACCGCTTTCAATGACCTGCGGATATAGATTAAGTGTGCGCTGGCAGTCAATCGCCCAATCTTGCAAGTGATAAGACTGCCCCACAATGGGGATATCAATAAGTGCAGCCACGATTACCTACTCCAATATTAATTGAGTTTTTGACGTATAGCGGGGTGATATTTGAGCGCTTGAGCAAGTTAATGGCATTGCGCTGATTAACCACCAATGCACTCGATGGCTCGACCCCAAACATTGGGGCAATCTCTAACGCCAGAGTGAGCTTTAAAGCCCGCTCATACTGCTTTGGTAGGTGCAATTCATCGTGTGGGCACAAGTCAAATGGCAAGGTAAATGCTTTGATTTTCAGCTCACTGCCATCGGTATCGATGACAAACGACCAATTAGGGTCATCGACTTGGTACATCAC
>CALAPG010000355.1 GCA_937889485.1 uncultured Moraxella sp.
AATGCTAGAACGGCTTCAGACTGGCTTAACAAAGCCACCTTAGGCATATTAGGTCGCAGCGCTAGCAACTCAAAAATTAACCAAAACAATCAATATCAAGGTAATACCAAACCCCAAGTCATCCAAGGCAGTGTCCAGCAAGCCAGTAACTTACGTTTGCCCGCGGCTAATGCCAATGCCATGGACAACATCATGCCGCGCGCGCGTGATGTCAATATTGGTCTAGGCTTGCCACCTGATAATACCAGCCCCGTCAAATAAATGTATGACCCCAATCGCCAATAGTACTGGTGGTTAGTGATGGTAATTGGTCAGGTAACTAGCTAGGTAAATGCCTAGCTATTTTTTTTAGTAGGTTAGTAGGATAAACCACGCATCACCATGAGTAACAATGCCATTATCGATCAAATTATTGCCAATGCTGATATCGTCAAAATTATTGGCAAACATGTTGAATTAAAACGTTCAGGCGCAGAATTTAAAGGGTGTTGCCCTTTTCACGGGGAAAAAACACCCTCGTTTTTTGTCAACCCACAAAAAGGTTTATACAACTGTTTTGGTTGTGGTGCCGCAGGCAATGCACTCACCTTCTTAAAAGAATATGAAAACCTAACGGCTGGCGAGGCGCTCAAAACGTTATCGCACCAGACAGGCATTGAACTACCAAAAGAACCCTTACAAAAGTCGCATACTTATCAAAAATCCCCTATACCACAGCCGCCAACACCACCAAACAAGGCTACTGGCGAGTTGTCCGCAGATCACTCACCTGTGTTGTCGCCTGTGTTATTTGAAAATGATCATGCGCCAACTCACCCCAGTTCTTTCGATGTGCTGGATAATCCCCCATTTTTTGCAGAGGTGCCAGTTTTTGACGATTCAGCTATGGCGCTTGATTCCTCATATTTTGAGGGTTACGGTCATCATGCCATGGCGCCAACGGAGGGTGCCAGTAGTTTATACGACTTATTGACCCAAATAAGTCAATATTATCAGCATCAGTTAGCACAAAACACCTTTGCACAAAATTATCTGACCAATCGGGGTCTTAGCCATGCTACCATTCAAGAATTTGCCCTCGGTTACGCGCCGACAGGCTGGCAACATCTAGAACAAGCTTTTCCGCGCGATATCGAAGGGCTTAAAATGCTTGGTTTGGTACGCACTTCACAAAATGGACGCGACTTTGACCTATTGCGTAATCGGGTAATTTTTCCTATTAAAGATCATCAAGGGCGGATTATTGGTTTTGCGGGGCGGGCGTTGTCCGATGAGGAGCAGCCCAAATATATCAACTCCAGTGATTCACCCGTATTTCATAAACAAGCCGTTTTATATGGTCTTTATGAAGGCAGAAAAGCCAAAGCCAAAGAGTGGCTGGTGGTTGAAGGCTATATGGATGTTATTAGCTTACACCAAGCGGGCGTGTTTGGTGCTGTGGCGTCCATGGGTACGGCGTTGGCACAACCGCAGATTGAACGGCTACTGCAGCTTAATCCTATTTTAACTCTAAGTTTTGATGGCGATAGCGCAGGACAAAAAGCAGCATGGCGAGCCATGGAAATTGGGCTTCCTGCACTCAGTGACGGCAAAGAATTGCGTTTTTTGACACTGCCTGACAACCACGATCCAGATAGCTATGTTAGCGCGCATGGCGCTATTGCCATGCAGCAGCAAATGCAACAGGCGGCGCCATTATCTGAATATTTATACTCAAGCCTTGCTAGACAATACGCTACTGACACCCCTGAAGGTCGCAGTAAAATTTTGCAGCGCCTGTTCGAGCTCACCCAAAAATTGCCCAAAGGTAGCTATGGTTGGCTGCTACGAGAAGATATCAAACTAAAAATGGGGATCGGGCGCAAAAACCATGCCCACCCAGCTCAAGATAGCCTACTCAACTTTGATAGCGAACTCACTCCACAGCTGCATTTACAACTGTGTTTTTTGTTTCAACCAGCGCTCCTTGGTGAGCGAAATGGCAATCAAACCAATCAAACGATTATCCGTGACATTTATCAGCAAAGTGAAGCAGCTTTGGTATTGACCAAAAAAAAACAACCCAATAATGCCAGTGTAGATACGGGCATAAATTATGATGAAAGCTTGTGTCTAACTTGGCAAGCAATTGCTGATAGTGATTTATTTATGCTAATTAATTGGATACAGACGGTTCAGCCACAGCTAGTTAACTTGGCAGATGATACCTTATCAGATAATGACATCATCAATGCCAAAGCTCACTTTATTTTGGCAGGGTTACCCACGGATTA
>CALAPG010000356.1 GCA_937889485.1 uncultured Moraxella sp.
AAAATTACATACCAACTATTATAATATGAAAAATAAAAAAAACCATGTAAATTGTAGGGAATTTTTTTTACATAGCTGTCAGGTTTTGGCAACAATTTGGCGTTCCTTTCATTGTTGACTTGGTTGTAATAGGATAGGATTGTCAATCCACCAAAAACTGGGTAATATGCTTAAGCTTTTACTTTAAAAAATAGGGCGACCCGAGGAAAAAACAGTATGTCAAAAATTTTGTCACAAGATTGGTTTAACCAAGTTCAGGCTTTAACAACGCAAGCAGGGGATTTAAATCTACCGCCTTCAATCAAAAATTTATCCCTCAATCTACACGTTACCGATAGTAATGGCGAGGTAGTGAGTGCCGCTTTTTATGACGGTACCTTGCACCAAGGTAGCAAAGAGGGCGCGTTGACCACCCTCAAACTTGATGCCGATACGCTAAAAGCCGTATTTTTAGATCGCGATATGAACCGTGCTATGGAAGCCTTTATGGCGGGAAAAATCCGCGTAGAAGGGGATATGGGTCAACTGATGTCTATTCAGACTGCCAGTCCAAGCGCTGAGCAAAAGCAACTATTCAAAGATATTTTGGCAGTGACGGAAGTATAAACACTTGCTGATTATTTTGGCGCTATATTCACGCCATCATGCTAGAACCCTCTATATAAAATAAATATAAATGGGAGCTGGGCATTATAGAAAACGCAAGTCTTGTCTGGGTATTGGTATTGGCTAGCCGTTGAATAAGAAGAGACTTAATAGCGCTCTTGCTCAATTCCCTCTCTAAAAGGCTAGGAGACTGTCAAAAATGAACAAGGCGCAGCATAATCAACATACCAAGTACAAAAAAAGTCATCGCTAATATGCGGTGACTTTTTTTTGCGAATGTTTTTTTGCTAAATATGCTAGCCGCGGTATTGGCTATCAATGTGCTACCGTGATTGGTGAGGTGGTGACTGGCAGAATGAGTAACCAAGCGGGTAACCAAGCCCGTATAGTGGTGCGACTGGGGAAGGTAAGCGGGTTTTTTGGCGAGGTCGCGGTTCATGATGCATATCCCAAAGCAA
>CALAPG010000357.1 GCA_937889485.1 uncultured Moraxella sp.
ATTTTTACCAATGAAATTTTGTATCAATTTTTAACACAATTTAACCACTAACAATCTTAGCTTCATAAAAAAAATTATTATTGCCTTACACTACCAAAACCTTCATCATCAACTTACGCGCTTTGTTGTCCGTATCTATCAAAATTACACCCGCCATCTAGGAAATTGTTATGGCTACGCAAAAAAATATACAAAAATTATGGCAGCCGCTGTTATCCACCCAAAGCCTTTATCAAACAACCCCAACGCTAAAATCGGCAAGTTCACGTACGGTTTTTCATAAAGATTATGACCGCGTCATTTTTTCGCAATCTTTTCGTAAGCTCAATCAAAAAACCCAAGTCCACCCGCTCACTCATGAGATGGGTATTCATACCAGACTGACGCATTCTCTAGAAGTGTCTTGTATCGGGCGATCATTGGGCATGCTAAGCGCTGAAAAATTGGGGGCACACTTACCCAACAATGTGACCATGTCAGATGTGGGTGTGATTGTACAAGCGGCGTGTTTGGCTCACGATATCGGCAATCCCCCGTTTGGTCATGCAGGTGAACAGGCGATTCGCGATTGGTTTTATCAGCCCAGCAATCAGGTCGCCTATCTGGCAAAATTAACTCCCAATCAGCAGCTTGATTTGTTGGGCTATGAAGGTAATGCGCAAGGGTTTCGCTTGCTTACACGCAATGAGCACCACCCCGATGAAGGGGGTATGCGCCTAACTGCTGCCACGCTTGGCGCTTTTATGAAGTACCCTTATTTGGCAACAGCTACCAACACAGCTCCCACCGTAGGCGCGCCATTGCCCTCGCCACTTCGCCTCAAAAAATTTGGGTGTTTTGATAGTGAAAGTGCCTACTTGTCTCAGTTGGGACAACAATTAGGCTTAGTGAAGATAGCGGATGGCTTTGCGCGTCACCCATTGGCTTATTTATTAGAGGCAGCGGACGATATTTGTTATGCTTTGATTGATTTAGAAGACGGTATTTTGCTTGGGATGTTGGATTATCACGAGGTGGAGCCGCTACTGCTAAAACTGGTGGGAAAACGCTTGGGCGTGCCTTCGGAGGTTACCAGTCATGCGCCTGTCAGTCAAAAACTGGCGGCGTTGCGAGGACGCGCCATGCGGCGTTTGGTGGATAAGGTAACAGATGCATTTGTCAAAAATCAGTCGGTATTATTAGAGGGCAAGTTAAAGGGTTGTTTGTTTGATCATTGCCCAAGCAATGTTCGCTTAAGTATTCTTGAGGCAAAGCATTTGGCACATACCCGCATTTTTCAGCACCCTAGCAAGGTGCGAGTGGAGATTATGGCAAATCGTTGTCTGCATACGCTATTGGCAGCGTTTATGCCGCTTGCGCTGGTTGGGGATGATCGCCACGCGCTTGAGCAATTTGAGCAGCTACGTTTATTAAGTATTTTAAATGCACATTTGGGTAATTTTAGTCGGCGTTTGGGCAAGGATGTGTATCAAAATATTTTATGTGTGCTGGATATGATTACGGCTATGAATGACCATGAGGCATATCAGTTGGCAAAAGAATTACAAGGTGGCGGCGCGATACAAAACCCTTATGGGTTAACCCCTTAAGCCTACCCACATAAAGCTTTGGCAGAATGATTGTATATTTGTGGTTTTCATCTTAAAATAGCTTTTTTTGTAATAGGCAAGCTAAAAACCCATGACCAGCCGTGATCTGCAAAAACGCCAAACTCGCCAAGCTTTTTTTCAGTCGGTACTTGCGCTGTCGATGTCTGGGCATGCTTTTTCTTCCATTTCGTTGCGGCAAATTAGCCGTGAGGTGGGTGTGGTGCCAACGGCGTTTTACCGACATTTTCAAGATCTTAATGAGCTTGGTACTTGTCTTGTTAACGAGGAATTGGGCGTTGCGCTCAAGAACTTGCGTGAGCATCTTGGGCTTGGACATACCCGTACCCGTGATGGTCAAATTGCTGCCAGTGTGCGATTTTTTTTGGAAAGTGTGTCTGAGTATTCGTTATATTGGCATTTTATTGTCTCTGAGCGTTATGGCGGTAACCTTGCGGTACAATCTGCATTAGATGAGCAAATCAGCTTGTTTGCAAAAATTATGACCGATGATTTGGCTTTACAGCCTGCGTTTGGGCATCTTAATCAAGAAGTGCGACTGTTGATTGCAGATATGGGTGTCAATATGTATTTTTCTTGGGTTTATAAGTGGTTACGGTTTGATAGCACCGACGAGGCAGGCAAGCAGGCGTATTTGGCACGTTGTACCAAGCAAGCGCAAGTGTTATTTTACGGGGTGAGCAACTGGCGCCCGTAGTCGCTGTTTTTTCTACTTTTTTATGTTTTGGCAAACAGGTTGGGCATTGACTCAACCTGTTTGTTGATGGGCGTATTTAGGGCGTATGGCCGTTAATAGCGCCAATTGTAAATTAAGTCCACTGAGTTGTTGATGGCAGATTTTGCTTCAATGTACAGTCGGCGCGTCAATTGATAGCGCATACTTAGCTCTGGCTGGGCGGTAAAGACCCCTACCCCATAACGAATCAATAAATCTGGGGTGATATACCCTGTCAGGTTGACCATAGTGTCGTTGCCAGAGCCATTGGCATCTAACGTCAATCGCTGTAATCCAAATGCTTTGCCAATCTCGTTGGTAAACTGCCTTGTAGTACTCAAACCATAACTCAGACCTGCGGCGGCGATGGTGTTGTTAACCCTATTTCTAAAGTCTTGTTCGCTGGTATTTTGTCCTGTGTTGTTGTTAAGACTACCTGTAACGAGGGCATTCATGGCTTGCTGCTCACTAAGCCCGCCATTGTTAAATACGGTGATGGTCGGTTCGGTGGCATTGCCTTTTACCTTGACGCCAACTTGTACCCCTTGCACGTCTTTGACTGCTTCTACGTTGAGTAAGGGCTTTAGAAGGTCGCCATTAAATCTCACTTGGGCAAAGTTTAGGTTAAGACTTTGTCCAAACACTTCCACTTTTGAGCGTCTAGCAACTTGCACCACGCCTTCGGCCTTCATGCTGCCTTGTCCTCGCTGGGTGATGTGAAGCGCACCTGCTAAGGGCAATCTTGCACCAAACCCTTGAAAATTAACGCGTTCACCCAAGTCTACGCCAATATCTGCGTTGATAGACCACGGCTTGGATACGCGTAATACATCGTCAATTTGTCCCATGAGGCGTCTGTCAATGACATTAATATCTGGGGATTTGCTGACCACGTTACTGGTTGCTTCGGGCGGCTTGATGGTGGCTCTTGGCACGTCAACCACGCCAACAATGTTGACATAGCGCTGATTGGGTTTGATAATCACGTCTATGATTGGGTTGATTAATGCGGTGACGGCAGGGGGCTGGCTCACTTGGAGGTTGCTGCCTTGCAGTTTTAATTTGGCTTGTAGTTCTTTTGTCCAATCCACTGTGCCTGTTAGATTGCCTTTGCCATCGCCTGCACTGGCAAAGGTGCCTTTGAGGGTGGCTTGGTTGCCTTCTACATGCGCCAATACGTTGATGTTGTCAAAACGCATCGGCACGCCTGTGATTGTTAATCCCGCATCTTGCAGCTCAATATCCCCCACTAATATAGGCTGCATCAGGCTGCCGCTGATTTTACCTGCCACCAGACCATTGCCTGTCAACCGCTCAAACGAGGGGAAAAAGGGTTTGAACACTGCCAAGTTAATGTCTTGTAGTACCACGCTGCCAGAGATGGGTTTGGTCTCGGCATAAGGATTGATGGTCGCATCCACAT
>CALAPG010000358.1 GCA_937889485.1 uncultured Moraxella sp.
TCATCACCTGCTTTCACAGCTTCGGTGACTTGCACCCAAATAGTGCCTTTAATCATCACGCGGGCAGATTCGTATTGTTGGAATTTACCGTTAATCAAATCCCCTGCGGTGCGGTCTAGCACAGTCACGCCTAAGATTTTAGTATCGCCTGTGGTGGCTAGACGAATGCCTTTATCGTTCACGCCTTGCACAACTGCCAAACCAAAACCGATGCCTGCTGCTGTTTCAACATTGCGGCTCACGATGTCTTTGTTTTCAGTGGTAGCGATTGCACCCGCTACACCTGCATCCATCTTTTGTTTGTAAGTAGTAGCCATTATTTGCCCCCTTTGTACGCATTAGCAATGCGTTTTTCATATTCAGATTGCCCATTGTCTTGCATTTGCACTGGTGCGCTAATACCGCCAAGCATGTGGTCGGCAAACGTGTCTTTAGGCTTAATGTCTTTAGCCAAGATGTCAAAACTTGCATCAACATAGGCTTGTGGCTTGTCTTTGATATCCACGCCTTTTGCAGATACCGCCAGTGCTTTAATTTCGGCATCAGATTTGCCACTATAGTCCGCATCATGGATAGACTTAGCGGTTGCGATTAACTCACTACGAGCCGCAACTTTTGCGTCAATATCGGCATCAGTAAGCTGTTTTGCTTTTAGCGCGTCAATCTCGGCATCTTTAGCCGCTAGTTGTGCGTCTTTTTCAGCAATCACTTTGTCGGCTGCTACTTGAGCATCACGAGTAAGTTTTTCGGCTGCTGCCTTGTCTGCTTGTAGCTTTTCGATAGCTAAAGCCCCGTTATCGGTTGTTTCGATTGGTAAACCGTCCACCATTACAGTACGTGTTGCCACTGGTTTCTCTCCTGTGTTGTTGTTCGGGGACGTATCACCCCATAGTGCATCGCCTATGCGACACGTTGACCCTGCCCGCCCTTTATCGACAATGGCAAGGTGATTAATTCGGATATTCTTTTGTTTTGCTTGGTAAGCCGTGCCGTCGCACCCCACACGGGTGCGTGGATTGAAACGCCTGTGGCTTTGGTCATGATTTGCCCCATCTCGTCGCACCCCACACGGGTGCGTGGATTGAAACAAACTGGCAATGGCAATGACTATGTTTACGCAAGTCGCACCCCACACGGGTGCGTGGA
>CALAPG010000359.1 GCA_937889485.1 uncultured Moraxella sp.
CAAGATAGAATGTAAATCAGTGATTAAGTAAATTACGTAATGATCACAATAATCTAAAAATCTAGTTGTTTCAATTGGCTACAGTTTTTTTGGGCAGCTACTTACATTTTTTTACATGAAAGAAAAGCCGCGGCAGCATGTTGCCGTGGCTTTTTTGGAATAAAGGCTTTGGGATAAAAGGTAGCCGTGGAGGTTAGTGTGCCGCCTGCGCCTGTTGGTTTTCAGGATAAATGGCTGCTTGTAACCAAATATTGGCTTGTATGTAGTCGCCCACTTGAATAGCGGGGTCAATGTTTGATTGATTCACGGCTAAGCGAATGACCACGGGATTATCAAGGGTTTCACGCAAGATGACCACGTCTAATAGGGTAAAGTTAACGTCATTAAATACGGCGGTTTGTTGACCTACAATTTGTCCTTGACACCAAGCTTCATCTTGTTGCCCTATGGTCTCGCCAAATAGATAGGCGCACATGTGACCCACGTTAATTTGGATGGGCTCTAACGGTAAGTCGTCAGCATTGGGCTGCCATGCAGCAATTTGGGCTTCTAAGTCTGCTGGGGCAACGTTGTTGTTTTTTGTCAAGATGTCATTAAAAGCACGGTGATAGCGAATGGCTTCGGGATCATCTACGACGATGGTTTCACTACGGTTACTGAGGCTGACGCTATAAGCTAGGGCGCTTAGGTTAACAAAATATCGCTGATTTTTGAAATAATGTTTGGCGTTAATGGCAAAAAGTTGGTCAAATGCGTATAGCACGGTGTTGTCATCGGTTTTTAGTCTTAAAATGGCTTCGTGTTGATCATCGCATTGGTAAATACCATCAATCGTTGCCCATTGTCCATAGGGACTGTTAACGCAAGGGAAGGCATTGATAAAGCGTTTTGGTTGTCGGTTAGCGTTGACTTCAATAATTTGGTTAAGGTGAATAGGCAGATTGCTAGAGAGCAAAATAGGCGACAACGGGTCAGAGTGTGTGGTAATTGCGGCGGGCATGGTGGCAGTGTCGATATGGGATTGCAGCCAATTAGGCACGTCATTTGAGATGTCATTGGTAAAACAAGACCAGTGGTCTGCATGCCCAACTGCTTGATCACAGTTGAGGCTAATTGTATGGGGAGTACCTGTAGAAACAGCGGTAGGGGTGGCAGTCATGTTGACATCCTTTTGATCATTGGTTGCTTATTGTATCGCACAGGATGGGGCTATTGGGTGTCCGCCATGCGCCTGCGCGACCAAGCCGTGGTAAGGGAATATATGGGGTGCTTGTTTAGTTTTTCTATTGCAACACGCATTATTTTACGGTTAAACGTGTTTTTATCCTGCCGTGTTAATGGGGACATTGCAAGATTTTTCATCTAAGTCTTGAGGTTGTGGTGGGCTTTATTGCGGTTTTATGTCAAGGCACGCATATTTTTAGCAAAATTGCAAAAAAACTTTTGCCAAAGTTTGGCAAAAATATGTCAGACTATTGCGTTTTCATGGGCTAGAAAAACGCGCTGATGGGCGTTTTGATT
>CALAPG010000360.1 GCA_937889485.1 uncultured Moraxella sp.
TGTGTGACTGGAGTTCAGACGTGTGCTCTTCCGATCTATCTCTAAAGATGGCAAAAATACTTTTGCAGGTGACGAATACGCAGGTTTATCAGAAACAGCGCTTTACTTTATTGGTGGTATCATCAAGCATGCGCGCGCATTAAATGCCATCACCAACCCTTCAACCAACAGCTACAAGCGTTTGGTGCCACATTATGAAGCACCGATTAAGCTTGCGTACTCAGCCTGTAACCGCTCGGCATCTATTCGTATTCCGCACGTGTCTAGTCCAAAAGGCAAACGTATTGAAGCACGTTTCCCAGACCCAGCCACCAACCCTTACCTATGTTTTGCCGCGCTATTAATGGCAGGTATTGATGGTATTCAAAACAAAATCCACCCAGGGGAAGCAGCCGACAAAAACCTATACGACTTGCCACCTGAAGAAGAAGCATTGATCCCAACAGTTGCGGAAAATCTTGAAGTGGCACTGCAAGCACTAAAAGACGACCACGAGTTCTTGACGCGCGGTGGAGTGTTTACCAAAGACATGCTAGAAGCGTATATTGCACTCAAAACTGAAGAAGTAGAGCGTTATAACGTCAGCGTACATCCAATTGAATTTGACATGTATTACAGTTGTTAATCGCTGAGTATCATCGTACTGTAAAAACCCAGTTTTACCAAAAACTGGGTTTTTGTATGGGTAGGCATAAATGCTACTACAGATGTTAGTGCAACACTGTTAGAATACCCAGCCATATAACAAAACAATGGGGAAACTAATGATGAATTATCTGCCAACTGCGTGGTATCACTTGCTTTTTTACCCAAAAACTTTGCTAATAACTGCCCTACTAGGTTACTCATTACCAAGTATTGCGGCGGTTTACAAAACTACCGCACCCGAGGGCGGTGTGGTGTATACAGATAACATCGATACCGCTTATCACTATAGCCAAGACAGCCAGCAAATTAGCGTTGTGGACAAGTTAAGCCGTCAACTCCCTGTTCAGCCCATATTAGCTGCCACTTTAGATGGTGCGCGCGCCGCCCCATCTTTTGCCCCAGCACCCACGTTAGAAGTGGCGCCACTATCAGCAGATACGCCGTCCGCAGCTGCTAACACCCTAACAGCACAGCGTTTACAGCCTACCCAAAAAGGCACGTATACCTTACAAATTCAAACCCCAAAAAATGAAATGGCCTACCGACATGCTGCCCAAAATATCACTGTAACGGTGGCGCTCAATCATCCCCTCAAAAACGCCGATAGATTGGTGTATCGGCTAGACCAAAAAACACTAGCCACCACCAAAAACACCACTTATACCATTGCGACCGACAAACTCGACCCAAAAAAATACACACTTACCGTGTCAGTAGAAAATCTGGTAGGAGAAACCATTGCCACAGACACCAAAATTATATATGTTATTAGCAATAATTTGATTTTTCAGCAAAAACGCAAAGCATTTGAAGCCGCTCAGCAAGAATATGCCAAATTACCTTGGTACAAAAAATTAAAAGTCAACGTCAATCTATGACACTTTTTAACCATAAAAGCGGGGCTCGCGCTGCGGTGTACTACGAAGTAATCGCCGCACACAGCTGGGTGGCAATTGACTATTTGCAAAACTATCCCAAAACAGCACAGTTATCTGCCACCAAAGCAGGTTCATACGCTTGCCGCGCCTTGTTGCGCCAATTACAGCAGCAGCTTGGCTTGACAGGGGATTTACAAGCGGATACCTTGCCCTATGTAATCACCCACCAAAACCGTCGTTATTTTGTCAGTTTTAGTCACAGTCGCGTTCATGTTGCCGTATTGTTGTCTAGTTCAGCCCGTCTAGGTATTGATATTGAAGACAAAAAAATTAGTGAAAAACTGGCACAGCGTTTTTTTGAACCTGCCGAAATCCAGTGGCTTGCCACCCTTACGGCAAGCCACCTATGTACCGCACGTCTACGCAATTTAATGTGGAGCCTCAAAGAGTGCTACATCAAACTGCCGCAAAGCGCTCACAGTAACCTTATCCGCGGGCTCAAAATTAACTTACTTTGTAACATAGGCGCCAATCGCTTACTTGAACTAGTAACCCAGCCCGCCCATACCCAAAATCACCTACTATTGATAGACACTCTCACCATCGGTTACTTGCCGACTTTTAGTGCAGCCTTTATCGTGGATATCGCACCATCCAATAATGTCTCAAAAAATTAAATAATTCTTACAAAATTACTTTTTTTTGTAAAAAACCCATGCTATGATTGCGGTAAGACCAATCTACTGCCAAAGCGTAATTTTTGTGCAATCTTTTAACAAGCCATTACATTTTGGTAAAATTGGTGTGGTAAATAGTGTTCGTAGGTATTGAATGCACATAGCTAGAATGATACATCAAGACCTACCCCAGTCGTGTCAAAGGAAATTATATTATGTCAGTTCGTGAACAAGGCATTGTTAAATGGTTTAACGATTCAAAAGGTTTTGGTTTTATTCAGCGCAACAGTAGATCGGAAGAGCACACGTCTGAACTCCAGTCACACA
>CALAPG010000361.1 GCA_937889485.1 uncultured Moraxella sp.
TACCACTGTGTGACTGGAGTTCAGACGTGTGCTCTTCCGATCTATAAGCGCGCCTGCATCTTGCTTTATCGCTTGTGTCATGACATTATTTAGGGGCAAGAACGTCGTTTTCTTGTTTCAATCCGCTATTTTTTTAGGCACTATCAAAAATCTCATACAAACCTACTATTTTAAACATCAAGCCTAGTTTGGCGCCCATTAGTTTGGGTAAATATTATTTGGATAAAATAAGGTTGTTTAACAACAATAAGGATATATTATGACTGAGCAGGAACCCGCTGTTACCCCTTCGATTAACGCACGCGTTGATATTGAGGCAATCAAACATTGCGCCAAGCTTCACGTCACCGACCCCACAACTGATGGGGTATTAGGACAGTTTATTGATAATTATTACCAGTCTTTGCAGCAGCATTTTGGGCAAGCTAATTCCCATATTACCAGTGAAAATTTGGCAGGGATTGCGGTGCATCATTTTAGTTTGTTGCAGCGTTATCAGTATATGGTGCCGCAGGTGGCGGTGTTTAATCCCAATTTTGAAACCGTGCATTTTCACTCGCCGCATACGATTATTCAGATTGTGGCATCAGATCGCCCATTTTTGGTAGATACGCTGCTGATGAGTCTTGAGTCGATGAATATTGCGGTGCATCGGCTACACAATACGATTATGGCAGTGGATCGGGATGATAATAATCAGGTTATTGATGTCAACACCACCAAAACCAGTGACAGCAAATTTATTTCTTTGATTTATTGTGAGATTTCTAGGCAGTCTGAGGCGGCGCTTGCCTCAATTCGCCAAGCAATTTTTGATAAAATTAATGTGTTAGACGTGGTGGTAAGCGATTGGCAAGCCATGCGTGACAAGCTGATCGATGTCAAGTCGGTGCTAGCCACTAGCCCGCTGCCGATTATGCAGCAAACCCAAAATCATACCGATATTCACGAAATTGAAGCTTTTTTGGACTGGATTTTGGCGGATAATTTTATCTTTTTGGGCTATCGTGAGTACCGTTATACCGATGAGGCGGCAGGCAGTGATATATACCGTGTGGCTGCTACGGGGCTTGGGCTGTTAACCGATAAGCCCGACCAAAGCGGTCAACGCTCCGATAGTTTTCATCAACTGCCCAAGTCGCTGCGCGCGCTGATTCATGAACCGCAAATTTTATTGCTATCCAAATCTAGCCATTTGGCACCCGTGCACCGTCCTGTTTATATGGATTTTTTGGGTATTCAAAAATTTGATGAAACGGGCAAGGTTATTGGTGAGCACCGTTTTATTGGCTTGTTGACTGCCAATGCTTATCAGCTCACTGCAACGCAAATTCCAATGCTGCGCCAAAAGGTGCAAAGCGTGTTAACCAAAGCGCAACTACCTGAAAATGGTCATGCGTACCATAAGTTCCAGCATATTCTCAACACCTTGCCACGTGATGATTTGTTTCAGGCTACCACCGATGAGCTATATCAGATGGTGGTTGGGATTGCCAATTTACATAATAAACATGAGCTGCGCTTGTTTGCGCGCATTGATCATTACCAGCGCTTTGTATCGTGTTTGGTATTTGTGCCGCGTGACAAGTTTAATACCTATTTACGTGTAGCAATACAAACAGCGTTAATTGAGGCATTTGGCGGTATTTCTGCCCAATTTAGTACCGAATTTGATGAGCTGCATCATGCCCGTTTACATATCCATGTGCGTACCAAGCCAGAGAGTTTAAATGAGGTAGATTTAGAGACGTTATTGCCCAAGTTAGAGCGGCAGCTAAGTACCCTCATGCAAGGCTGGCAAGACAATGCAGGGCAAGTATTTATTGATGAGTTGGGCGAAGTCACTGGCCGTGCGCTGGCAAATAAATACCTAGCCACCATGCCGCTTGCTTATCAAGAAGACTATGCCCCTCGCATTGCGCTTGCCGATGTGCAGCGGTTGGAGGCAATTGCCACTGCTGATGAGCCGCGCCTTAGCTGGCACCTGTATCAAAAATCCAATGAATCACCACAAAGCTTACATCTAAAAGTGTACGGAAAAAGTAGCCCTGCTACTTTGTCACATATTTTACCTATTTTGGAAAATTTTGGTTGGGACGTAATCAATGCCCAAACCTACGAATTTGCCCAACACGGGTTATGGCTTCAAGCATATCATTTGGTAATGCGAGAGCATGCCGACATCGATATGAGCGTGGTAGGCAAACAAGTTGAACAAGCCTTGGATCTCATGTGGCAAGGCGCACTTGAAAATGACCGCCTTAATGAACTGATTGTCACCACCGCCCTAAACGGCTTAGAAGTCAGCGTACTGCGTGCTTTGAGCCACTATATGCTACAAGCCAAAGCGCCATTTTCACTCAAATACATCAAACAGACCTTGGTGAAATATCCACAACTAAGCACCCATTTGATCCAGCTTTTTCATGCCAAAATGCAGCCTGAGGACGGGGAGCTAGACAGCCGCGTCATGCAAGCAGACATGACCATAGACAGTCTGGGTGCCAAAATCGAGCTGGCCCTAAAATCAGTGCAAACCCTTGATGAAGATAGCATTTTACGCTGGATGCTCGACCTAATAAAGGCGCTGCTACGTACCAATTTTTACCAAAAAAATGCCCAACATCAGCCAAAAGATCGGCTAGCATTTAAGTTTTTGGCACAAGATATTCCCCATTTACCAAAACCAAAACCGATGTTTGAAATCTTTGTCTATTCGCCTCGTGTAGAAGCGGTACACTTGCGAGGTGGCAAAGTCGCTCGCGGTGGGCTACGCTGGTCAGACCGTCAAGAAGATTTTCGTACCGAGGTGTTAGGCTTGGTCAAAGCGCAGATGGTCAAAAATGCGGTTATCGTACCGGTTGGCTCAAAAGGCGGCTTTATCGTCAAGACCAAGTCGATGAGTGCGGGGCGTGAAGCCTTTATGGCAGAGGGCGTTGCCTGCTATCAGACGTTTATTCGCGGTATGCTTGATATCACCGACAATTTGGTCGATGGCAATGTCGTGCCACCGGCGAATACCATGCGTCATGATGGTGATGACCCGTATCTTGTTGTGGCTGCTGATAAAGGCACCGCAAGCTTCTCTGATATCGCCAATGCTATCTCGGCAGAATATGATTTTTGGCTAGGTGATGCGTTTGCCTCAGGCGGTTCAGTGGGTTATGACCATAAAGCCATGGGTATTACTGCGCGCGGTGCTTGGGAATCGGTAAAACGTCACTTTAGATTACTTGGTAAAGACATTCAAAACCCGCATAACAGCGACAATCAAATTCGTGTCGTCGGTATCGGTGATATGAGTGGTGACGTGTTCGGCAATGGTATGTTACTTTCGCCAAATATCCAACTGGTTGCGGCATTTAACCATCTACATATCTTTATCGAC
>CALAPG010000362.1 GCA_937889485.1 uncultured Moraxella sp.
CCCGGCCTCGGCGACCGTCTGGCGAGCTTCGTCGCGACCTTGCCGCAACGCCTACGCCACCCGAGCCGGCGCGACATCCTGCACGCGCTCGCCGTGCCGCCGACGCTGCTCGTGTTGTACACGCTCGCGCTGATCCCCTTCACGCCGAGCATCAGCGACATCCGCAAGGCGGGTTCGGAACAACCGGCGCAGATCCTCTCGGCCGATGGCCGCAAGCTCACCGAATTCAAGCAGTCGAACCGCGAGTGGGTTGCGCTCGCCGAAATCTCGCCGCATGTCGTCAAGGCGCTGATTGGTGGCAGTTGAGAAAGGCTGAATCTCGCCAATTTCGCTATGATTGGCAAGCGCTTGTAGCCAGCGTACTTCCACGGTGACACGCGCGTGAATCAACCCAAATTCAGATAAAAAAGGGCGTAAGCTGTCAACTTTTGCGGCATAGCGACCATCAATCGGGGAAAGGGCGGTTAACGTATTCATGCAGATTCCTACAGTAGCGGTTAAAATTGGCGCTATTATAACATGCAGCGCGCCATTTTGGAGGTGCAATTAGTGGCAGTGGCTTTAATCACTACCACGCCCAAATAATGACAGCCCAAGCAGTACTAGCACAATGCCCACCATACTGATGGCAGTCGGAAAAGGCGTGTGTAACAGTAGCATACCACCCAATAATGCAAATAAAATCTCACTGCCTTGGGTGGCATCCACCGCGGCAAGCTGCTGAGGCTGTTTGGCAAGGCTACGCGCGTGTAAAAATACGCTGGTGCCAAGCACGCCTGCTAGCAGCGCCACCAAAAAGCTTAGCGTCACTTGTGACACGCTAGGCGCGGCGGGTCGAATGATGATGCCGACAAACAGCCACATGGGCAATGAACCAAGCGACATGAGCCAGACTTTATGCAGGGGATTTTTTAACAAGGGCGAAGTCACTTGTGGTACTTGTTGTAAGAGCTTGCCCGTCAAAGCGGTGGCGCTTGCTTGTTGGGTTTTTGGTTGCCCTGCCTGCCAAATTAACTGATTGCCAATCGGAAAACAAAAACTTGCCAAAAAAGCGGGTAGCGCCCCAAACAATAATAGCGTCTGCCATGCGGTAGGCGCATGACTCACACTATGACGCGTGCCTTCACCAATATTGGCAAATACCACCCCCAAAAACACCAACAACGCATAAAAAATGACTTTTTTATGAAAACTTTGCCCAAAAAAACGCAGCACAAACAAACTAGAAACCACTGTAAACAAATAAGTTGCGGCAATTACCCACCCTTCAGCATACCCAGCCGCCACAGCAAGCAGTCCATAAGTGCCAAGACCGATTGCCCCCGTGACGCACCAAAACCCCCAATGCTGAGCGAATAAGCGCGATAGTGCCACTAATTTACTCGGGTTTAACTTGTTTTGTAGCAAAATAAACACGCTAAGCAGTAACCACATAAACAAACAGCGCAGACTTGCCGACCAAAACCAATGTCCGCCTTG
The DNA here is from genome assembly GCA_937889485.1 of uncultured Moraxella sp. Classification (GTDB taxonomy): domain Bacteria; phylum Pseudomonadota; class Gammaproteobacteria; order Pseudomonadales; family Moraxellaceae; genus Faucicola. The sequence continues at coordinate 1,480 of CALAPG010000362.1, forward strand.
CACACTCATTAGTTGATACAACACAAATGAGGTGCTAAAAAATGCTGAGCCTACCAACCCCCAAAATAACAACTTTCCCATAACTCATCCATTTTATTTAAATTTTGTAGTTCCTTTACTCGCTAGCGCGTTAATTGCTCGCTATTTGCCCTTGGCATCTGCCCAAATGATTTTATGCAGTTGCAGCTGAAAGCGCACAGGCAGCGCATCTGCCAAAATCCATTCTGCCAATTCAGTGGCAAGGGTAGGCACATCAGCTTGACGTTCTTCCACATTAAACATGGGCGAAAACCACACCGTACTTACTTTTTTATCCAATTGGTACTGCGCCAAAATCTGCTTTGCCCACGCATAATCCGCACGGTTCATGATAACAAACTTAAGTTGGTCATGAGAGGTCAAATAGTCGATGTTTTGCCACAGATTTTTGTCCGCCTCGCCTGAGCTTGGGGTTTTGATATCCATCACCTTAGACACAGCGGCAGGCACATCCGCCACCGACAACGCCCCAGCAGTTTCAAGCGAAATCTCATAACCGTTTGCCAATAATAACTGCATCAAGGCAATGGCATTGGGCTGGGCGAGTGGCTCACCCCCTGTCAAGCAAATGCGTTTGCAGTTAAATGCCTGACAGCTTGCCAAAATATCCTCAAGCGCCATACGCTCACCGCCCACAAAGGCATATTCGGTATCACAATACACGCAGCGCAGTGGGCAGCCTGTGAGGCGAATAAAAATGGTCGGCAAACCCGCAGTCAATGCCTCGCCTTGCAATGAATAAAAAATCTCCGAAACCTTGAGCCCAGCGCTGGGGTCAGTGGTGGGAATGTCTATACGTCTTAAAGAATCGCTCACAATGGTTACCTAAATCTACCGTAAAAGAATATCGCAATATTGCATATTTTATACAAAGATGACAATTTGAGGAAAATAAAATGTTATATCATAATTAAAAAATAGGTGCTAGCTCATTAACTTGCGCCTCACCTTACCAATAAAGGCAAAACGCGCATCATAAAAAGCCCATTGTAAAGAACAATTAGACAAAATACGCGTATATTGAATTTAAAAGTGATTTAATAGTTAACAAAAGGAGATAAGTATGAAAAAATTTGTGACCGCTGCCTTGATGGCAACATTGGCAATCACCACTACCGCAAGTATGGCGGCGGTGGACAAACCTTCTAAAGCCGTGGCAGTCAAATTTAAAGCGGGCGCGTCAGGTGCCACCTACAATGGTAAAATTAAAGGCTATGGCTATGACCAATACAGCTTTTATGCCAAAAAAGGTCAAGCACTAAAAGTGGTTACCACAGGCAATGTTGACAGTTATTTATTCCATAACCGTTTGGCAGACTCAGTAAATTTGGGTGAATACTCAAGCGATTTAGACAGTAATGGCGACTATATCTTACCTTATACAGGTACCTACCAAGTCAAAGTAATGCAAACCCGCAATGATGCACGTAAAGGCAAAGCGCCCAGTTACACCTTACAGTTGACGATTCGCTAATAGCCCTACTAATAGCCCTAATAGCGTGGTTAGCTTACTAACGGCGCAAGTGAGCGATATTATCTAGGCGCATGCGCGCTAATATAATTTATAATGGTTAGTGTAGTTGTCAATCCGCCCTCATTTTTGCAATGGGGGCTTTTTTTATAGGGAATTTTTTGGCTAAACGTTGGCAACATCTAGCTACGAGGCAGGCGTGACTAAGTTGAGTTCGGTGAGTATCTCTAGCGCCGCCCGAAAGGCTTCTTGGGCAGCTGGGGCACCACAGTAAGGTAGGCTATGTAGTAGCACCTCTTGAATTTCGCTCACGCTTGCACCATTGTTAATCGCCCCGCGTATATGACCTTTTAGTTCGGTAGGGGATTTTTGCGCAATCAAAAATGCGATGGTGACCAATGAACGGGTTTTCTTATCAAGTGTACCTTCACGCTGCCATGTTGAACCCCATGCGTGCTCATTAATCCAGTCTTGCAAAGGTGCGGTAAACTCCGTAATTTGGCTCATGGCACGCTCAACGTGCGCCTCGCCCATCACTTGTTTGCGCACCGCTAATCCGTTGTCATAATCTTGCTGTGACATGGTATGACTCCTAAAATAAACCGATGTAAAAAAAGCAAACCATGATGATTTGCTTTTGTGAATGAACCGACGAATTAATCCATTCTAAGTAGTTCATTGATTGAAGTTTTTGAGCGCGTTTGTGCGTCCACTTTTTTGACAATCACCGCACAATATAGGCTGTGACTACCGTCCTTGCTTGGTAGGCTACCTGACACCACCACCGAACCTGCAGGAATACGCCCGTAAGAGATTTCACCTGTCTCGCGGTCTAGGATTTTGGTGGATTGACCAATATACACGCCCATCGAGATAACCGAGCCTTCCTCGACAATTACCCCTTCAACAATCTCAGAGCGCGCCCCGATAAAGCAGTTATCTTCAATAATAGTTGGGTTGGCTTGTAGGGGTTCAAGCACACCGCCAATGCCCACACCACCCGATAGATGCACGTTTTTGCCGATTTGCGCGCAGCTACCAACGGTCGCCCACGTGTCCACCATGGTGCCTTCATCCACATACGCGCCAATATTGACATACGAGGGCATTAAAATTGCGCCTTTGGCAATGTACGAACCTTTACGCGCTACCGCAGGTGGCACTACACGCACGCCTGCTTGGGCAAACTGCTCATCACCCCAACCAGCAAATTTGGTATCCACTTTGTCAAAAAACTGCACATCGCGACCACCGTTCATGATGCGGTTGTCATTGAGGCGAAACGATAACAGTACCGCTTTTTTTAGCCACTGATGCACCACCCACTCGCCGTCAATCTTTTCGGCAACGCGTAAACTACCGCTATCTAATTGGGCGAGGACATCGCTAACTGCAGCGCGAAGTTCATCGTTATTGTCATGGGTGCTCATATTGGCACGGTTCTCAAAAGCATCTTCAATAATTTGTTGCAACGACATAATAGTTCCTACAAGAGCAATAAAAAAGGGTCAGTCATTGTCGCTAATTTTGGCAGGTTTGGCAAATATTAATATAGGGAAACCTCGGCTTTTCTTGGTTTTTTTGAGTGGTTATGAAGCATTGCCAAAAGTTTGCCACCGCTTTAGCGTCTGTTTATAACTAATCTTTGTGTGCAAAAAGCCAAACTTAGCCATTTTTGACACAAAACTACAAGGATTTTATGGTCTAACGTCATTTTTGATTGAGCGAGGCTAGTGATAAATTTTATCATTAACCGCTTCTTAGTGTATTTTGACATAATATTTTAACCAAATGGCGTTAGACAGCGCAGGTCAACTGCCGTAAAATCGGTAAAAATCACAAAAAAAGGAATAACCATGTTACAAACACCCGATAACCACTATAATCCCCCTGCCAACTTGGGTACTGCCGTGTATGCCAACAATGCGGATGCCATTGGCAACACGCCACTGGTACGCCTAAACCGTATGATGCCACAAGGCGTCACCGTGCTTGCCAAGATTGAAAGCCGCAACCCTGCATTTTCGGTCAAATGCCGCATTGGTGCAGGCATGGTAGAAGATGCCGAAAAAACAGGCAAGCTAACAGCAGGTATGCAAATTATCGAGCCCACCAGTGGCAACACAGGCATTGCGCTCGCGTTTGTGGCGGCTGCCAAAGGCTATAAAATCACTTTAACCATGCCAGCGTCTATGAGCATGGAGCGCCGTAAAGTGCTTGCAGCGCTGGGTGCCAATTTGGTGTTGACTGAGCCTGCTCTTGGCATGAAAGGCGCAGTGGATAAAGCGCAAGAAATTTATGACAGCAATCCGCAGCAGTATTTTTTGCCGCAGCAATTTGACAACCCTGCCAACCCCCAAACTCATGTACTTACCACCGCGCCTGAGATTTTTCATGCCACCGCAGGCAAGGTGGACGCGCTGGTGGCAGGTGTGGGGACAGGCGGCACAATCTCAGGGATTGCCCGCTACTTTAAACAGGTTAAAAATCAGCCACTCTACACGGTTGCCACTGAGCCTGCCGAATCCCCCATTATTACCCAAACCCTAAAAGGCGAGCCCATCACCCCAGCGCCGCACAAAATCCAAGGCATTGGCGCCAATTTTATTCCCAAAAATTTGGCGTTAGATTTATTAGATGACGTCATCACCGTAACAGGCGATGAGGCTATTGCTTGGGCAAGACGGGCAATGACTGAAGAAGGTATCTTGTGTGGTATTTCTTGTGGAGCGGCGTTAAAGGCAACCTACGAACTAGCGAGTCGTAGCGAAATGCAAGGCAAGACCATCGTGGTGATTTTGCCAGACAGCGGTGAGCGTTATTTATCCAGTGTGTTATTTGATGGGATTTTTACAGGCGAAAATTTTGCCTAATGTTTAGGCACTCACCAAAAAGGGCATGGGTTGCCCTTTTTTAGACCATGCCCCAACGGGTTTTTAGCGATTGTTGTTGTCTTAACAACCTTGTGCCCAACAGCAGCGATGCCAAACCAAGCGCGGTGACCAAGGCAATCCAAAAACCTTTGGCGCCCATATTGGTATAGCGTACCAAGTAGGTGCCAAGCGGAATTGCCACGCCCCAATAGCAAAATAAGGTAATAAACATTGGCACCGTGGTGTCTTGGATACCGCGCAAAATCCCTGCAAAATTGACTTGCCACGCATCAAACAGCTGATATACCGTGGCAAACCATAACAGCATGGCAGCTTGGTGAATAACCTGTGCATCATCACTAAAAAAGGTGGGCAAGGCTTGGCGAAACACCGTAGTTAGCAAAATGCTAATCAGCGCCACCGACGTTGCCACCGCAATACCAATCACCTTGATGCGTTTTAACTCACCATAATCTTTGGCGCCATAGCGATTAGAAACCATAATCGTGAGCGCCATCGCCACCGAAAACGGAAACATAAACAACTGTGATGAAATAGTCAACGCCACTTGGTGGCTTGCTACCGCAATCTCGCCCAGTGGGCTGATGATAATAGAGGCAAGACTAAACGCACTCACTTCAAAAAAAATCGACAACCCAATGGGAATGCCAATGGTCAATTGGTGTTTGAGCTGGGCTAAATTGGGGCGAGAAAAATTGGCAAAAAAACGGTGATTGGCAAAAGCAGGTTTTTTTGATCCGCTCAAAAACCCAATCAGCATCAGCAAATTAATCCACAGCGCAATCCCAGACGCAAAACCACAGCCTGCACCGCCCATGGCTTCAATCAAGACCGTTTGTCCAAGGCGCACCCCATGAATAAACGCATAACTAAGTGGAATATTTAATAGCAGCCCAATCACACTAATCACCATCACCACCGTTGGGTGTTTTAGGCTTTCAGTGTAGCAGCGCAGCGACGTATAAAGACAAATAGCAGGAAACCCAAACGATATCCCAAATAAAAACCGCTGGGCAATTTGCTGAATATCGTGCGGTACTTTCATCCAATCAAACAAATAATGCAGCTGATTGACCACCACAAAACCCATGACACCAATGATGAGAGCAAGCCATAACGACTGCTGGGTGATAAACGGCACTTTATCAAGCCGCTGCTTGCCCACCATCTCTCCAATAAGTGGCGTGGTGGAAATAATAATCCCCACCGCCAGCAAAAATGTCGGCATCCACAGACCCGCACCAATGGCAACCCCTGACAAGTCTAACGCAGAGACTTGACCTGCCATCAAGGTATCAATGAGTGCAAGCCCAGATTGACAAATTTGGGTGATCAAAATAGGCAAGGTCAAAACAAATAACTGTTTTAGGTCTTGACGAACAGGCAATGACAACATGTAACAACCAACATAATAATGGATAAAAGTGATAGGGTGAGCCAATGGCAAAATTGGACTCACAAAGCGTCTAAAATACGGGGTGTCTATGGGTGTCTAAGAGACAGGCATATAAAAACGCCTAAGACACAGGCATAAAAACCGATGGGCAATAAAAAATAAGGCAGTGTAACAGATTTTGGTGCCTAAATGGTGACCAAAGTAGTAACAGCGGCGCTCATTTGGGTTCAAAATAAAAACATAAAAATGGCGCCCTGACCAAAAATAGTTAATATGATTTACAGCGCTTCGATAATTGCTTCATAACCCATTAACTGGTTATTGGCATCAAAGGCTTGCACCACAAACGCATAGTTGGTTTTGGTGGTATCAATCAATGGGGTAAAGGTATTACCATAACTAACGATATTGCTGCGCACAAAGCCATTGCCGCGCGTGGTGGCTTGATTGATGTTAATTTGGCTCACCAATGTGCGTGCCGTGTTGGCGGGCGGTGTCCAGTTAAGATGGGTAGTGCTGCCTGTACCAGTTAATTTGACATTGAGGTTACCTAGTCGATAAGTTAACGGATAAACCCGAAAATCACCCTTAGCGCCTAAAGTATATTGCACATCACAGCCATCAATATTGTCAGATAATTTTTTGCCAAAATCGATACCCATTTGATAGCTATACTGACCGTGCCAGTCATGGTTATCGCGGCTATATTGACCATTAAATGGCATACCTGATACCGTGGTTTTTAGCTCATCAGATCTTAAAAAATTGAGTAAGGTATGGTCAAATTTTGCAGCAGGGTCAAGCGTACCCGAGAATACGCCGCCAATCGCGTTATCGGTTTTGATGGAGAGGCGTTCAGTGGATAAAACATTGGCGTTTTGACAGGTTTTTTGTTGGTAGCTCATTTGACCATACGCTGACGCCGCCGCGTCATTACCAATATCAAAATAAGTCGCGCCAATATCCACATCATTGGCATCGCCATCATTGTCTTCAACAAAATAACCGACGTATAAGCCGCCTTTTCCGCCTTCAGGGGTGATTTTGTCCAAGAATTTGTCAAGGCTTTCTTCAGGTAAAAATACCCCAATATA
>CALAPG010000363.1 GCA_937889485.1 uncultured Moraxella sp.
GGCCCGACCGACCGGACCGGTATGCCGGTCAATTCGGTAATCCGGGTGCTAAAATCAGCCAGCGATCCTCGCCATTTACCAATAAATTGATGGTAAGTTTTGGGTTGTCCATGACCGCAAGCACAGGCACTTGCTCGCTTAATTTTTGTTGTTCAATGGGTAAAATCACGAGTATCAACAAAATAGGCACTATTAACAACCTTGATAATACCCCTTGCAAAAACCAAATGACAGTGGCAAACACACACATTAGCAGCTGGCTAGGTGACAATGCCACAAACCACTGTTTGGCAGCACCCACCGCCACGCTATAGTGCAGAGTTTGATGGAATCCCTGTAGCAGCCAAGCCAGTAATGCCCAAATCATTTGACTTAAAGCCGTACCAATGATGGGTACCTCAGCTAACAGCCCCGCCAACATATCAAGCGGCACCACCACCAAACCAAGCAGTGGCACTGCCACTAAGTTGGTTAATACACTTATTAATGACACCTTGCCAAAAAACCATATCACCATCGGCATCATCCACACAAATAGCCATAGCTGCAGTTTAAATAGCCCCTTTATTTGCTCCCATAATCGCGCCAATAATCCACCCATGACAGCAAGCGCCGATGGTGGCGTGTGGTCGGGCTGACTGCGGTGAAGGGGCTCAATCACCCCCACCTGCTCACTAAATTTTAATAACAGCGCAACTGCAACAAACGATAGCCAAAATCCTGCCTGCCAAACTGCGGTGGTATCTGCCCACATCATCAACAGCCCTACCCACGCCAGTGAGCGATAGGCACGCGCCTTTATTAACCACTGACTGCCAAGTGTCACTAACAATAACATCCAAAAAGTGCGCTGGGCAGGTAGCTCAAAACCCACAAAACAAGCATAGCCCGCTGCCACCACTACACTCACCCATAATACTAACAAACGACTGGGCAAACGGCACAACACCGTGGGCAGCCATTGGCGTACTAGCCAGCACAACAACAGCGCCACGATACTTGCAAGCATGAGCACATGAGGGCCTGATATTGCCAACAAATGGCTAATACCCGTCACTTGGTACAAATTTTTGATATCACTATCCATCAGGCTTTTATCGCCTGTGAGTAACCCCAACAAAATTGCATAACTTTGTATCAATGCGTGATTATCTTGCTGAGTGGGTAATGAAGCCGAGGGCTCACTTTGGTGGGAACGATGCAGTAATTGGCGCTCAATACTGGCTAGGATTTTTTGCCGATATTGCCAGCGCCACTGTTCTACTTTAAGATTAATGGCTAACAGAACATCCCGATCTACCCTGATAGCGGCATTAGTTGGGCTAGTTTGGTGAATGTCTATAAGGGTTGCTTTTGCCTGTATGCCTCGCTGCTGTAGCCAGCGCGCCTCATCAAACCCTAGCCTTAAGGGTGTGGCATTGCTGGGCAAATTGGCGATAGAAGGGGCATTAATAGGCTGTAACGCGAGCTTAACCGACAGTGTTTGACCAGGCTGCCATGCTGCCAGTACATTTTGCCAATCAGAATGTTCGGTGAGGTTAGCCGTTAACAACACCGAAAAGGGCAAGCTAAAATTAGCAGCGGGGGCAGTAAAATTGACGGGCGTGGTCGCCACGATTTTTACCACTTGGTGGGTATAACCATTGCCAATGGTCATTTGTTGATTGCCAAACGCCAAGGTTTGTGCCACGTTGTCACTCATGGCAGCGGACTCAATAATGGCATTGATGGTAATAGGCGCTGTTAAAATGCGCTGCTGATAACGCTGCTGCTGATAAAGACCATAGCTAGCAGCCAGTAGTAGCGTGGTTATCGCCACCACCGCATATTTGACAATACAAAGCCCCGTGACGGGGATAACAAAGCGGTTGAATTGCCGACTTTTTTTATGCCACATAGCGTGGCTAAATAGCGCTATCGTGAGTAATAACAGCGCCAAAAACCCTGCAATAATCAGCCAAATTACCGCGTCATAGCGGGTGATTGCCAGCTGCTGCGACAAGGCACTGACCGACAAAAAACCCAGTATACTTGCGACAGTCACCCACCAAACCATAAATGTTTATTTCCTAACCATCGCCATCGCAAGTCTTATTGTTAGGCATATAGTAGAACATTTTTTTGGTTTTAAGCAATAATTTATTATGGTTGCTGCTAATTTTTTGGCAATACTAGCTGACCCACACCCCACTTTGCAAGGCAAGTTGTTTGTCAGCAAGTTTGGCTAATTGGCGGTCATGGGTAACCATAAGTAGCGCCGTATTAAAATCTTGTTGCAGCTCTGATAATATATCAAACACCCCTTGGGCATTGGCATAGTCAAGATTGCCCGTTGGTTCATCGGCAAGTATCAAAGACGGTTTAGTCACCAGCGCTCTGGCAATCGCCACACGCTGACGCTCACCGCCAGAGAGCTCACCTGGGCGATGGCTTAAGCGATGCCCTAGTCCCACTTTTTCAAGCAATGCCACTGACTGTGCGCGCGCCTCAGCAATCGGCACCTCTTGTCTCAGTAATAGTGGCATTGCTACATTTTCGATGGCGGTAAATTCTGCCAACAAATGATGAAACTGATAAATAAACCCCAAATGTTTATTTCTTAACTCACCGCGCTGGGTTTCATTAAGTTGGTTAATGAGCTGACCGTGTAACCAAACCTCGCCGCTACTAGGCACATCAAGCCCACCCAAAATATGCAATAACGTACTTTTACCCGAGCCACTGGTACCCACAATGGCAATGCGCTCGCCACTATGAATACTAATATCCAAGTTATTGAGCACCTGCGTGGTATTTTTACCCTCTTGATAGGATTTGGTAATATTTTTTGCTGTTAAAATCGCTGTCATTGGTCACTCCTATTCATAACGCAAGGTTTGCGCAGGTTGAATACTTGCCCCGACGCGCTGGATAAATGGTTGCCACAAAACTGATGATTAATGAAGCAGTCACAATCAGCGCCACATCTTGCCACTCTAGCTGTGATGGCAAATAATTGACAAAATAGGCATCAAATAAATGTAACCCAAATAGATTATTAATCGCGCCCACCACTTGACTAACACTAAGCGCTGAAATCACCCCCAGAATACTGCCCGCCAGCGTACCGATGACCCCAATAAATAGCCCCTGCACCATGAACACTTGCGTAATGAGCTTTGGCGAGGCACCAAAGGTTTTTAAAATTGCGATATCGGCTTTTTTGTCTGTCACCAGCATCACCAGTGAAGACACGATATTAAATGCCGCCACCAAAATAATCAAAAATAGCAACAACCCAACCATGGCTTTTTCCATTTGTATTGCACCAAACAAATTACCATGGGTTGACGTCCAATCATTGGGGAATAATCGCTCAGGCTGCAGACTCGCTGCTTGTTTTGCCACTACAGGGGCGGCAAACAAATCGGTTAGTTTCATGCGAATACCCTGCGCACCTGGCGGCAAGCGTAGCAGCGTAGCAGCATCGTGCATGGGAATAAACGCCATAATGTTATTCACCTCAGGGCTAATATCGTACACCCCTGTAACGCTAAAGCGTTTAAACCTTGGGATCACCCCTGCAGGTGACGGTGACGCCTCAGGCAACACCAACGTGACCATATCGCCCACCTGTACCCCTAAAGACTCTGCCATTTGTTTGCCAAGCACAATATCAAAATCTCCCGCTTTTAAGGTATCAATACTGCCACTGGTCATATGCTCATGAATAATTGAGACTTTTTTCTCATAGCTAGGCTCAATGCCTGTCACCATAATACCCGCCACTTGCCCATTGGCGGTGAGCATACCTTGCAGCTGAATAAACGGCGCCACCGCTTCCACCTTAGGGTTTTTGGCAATACTTTGTGCCAACGGCTGCCAGTCTGGAATAATCTGTGTCGCTGTGACAGTCGCTTGCGGCACCATCCCCAAAATACGGCTTTTTAGCTCTCTATCAAAGCCATTCATCACCGATAATACCGTGATCAGTACCGCCACGCCAAGGGTGAGTCCCACCATCGAAATCAACGAAATAAAAGAGATAAACCGATTACTGCGCTCAGCGCGGGTATAACGTAACCCCAAAAACAAAGCCAACGGTCGAAACATAGCATTCCCAACAAAACAGATAAAGTGAGTAAAAAATAATCAAAACGCCCATCAGCGCGTTTTTCTAGCCCATGAAAACG
>CALAPG010000364.1 GCA_937889485.1 uncultured Moraxella sp.
CAGATAGCCCGCCATCTAAAATGTCGGCAAGTAGTGATAAACTATGGGCGGTTTTGGCATCCGTGGCGGTGGTGAGTGTGGGCACGTTAAATGCGAGTATCACGCTTGGCACTTGCACGGGCAAGCGAATGGTTTTTGTTTGGTTACCGCGAAAACCTGCTTGTAACACGCTGGGACGTGGCGGCAGCGGCTTGGCAGGTATGTCAGCAAAGTAGCGCTTAACCTGCGTTAACGCATCAGCGGGATTGACATCGCCTACAATCACCAAAGTGGCGTTGTTGGGTGCGTACCAAGTTTGGTACCAATCCTTAAGGTCTTGCAAGGTAATGGACTCAATCTCTGTCATAGGCCCAATGACGGATTCGCCTTTTGGGCTATCGGGGTAAGCCATTTTGATAAAATACTCATATGCCCGAGCATTGGGGTTGTCATCGGTACGCTGGCGGCGCTCCTCCATCACCACTTGACGTTCGGCACCAAAATCGCTGTCACGTAGCTGCAAGTGGGTCATACGGTCGGCTTCAAGCTCCAGCGCCAGCCCCAAGCGATTGGCGGGGAACACTTCATAATAAGCCGTATAATCATAACTGGTAAAGGCGTTGTTACTACCGCCAAACTTGGCAATCAAGCGCTCAAAATCGGCAGAAGAGACTTTTTGGGTACCCTTAAACATCATATGTTCAAGTACATGAGAGATTCCCCCCAGATGCTTGGGCTCATCGGCAGCGCCCACCCGATACCAAATTTGGCTAATGACCACAGGCGCGCGGTGGTCTTCTTTAATAATGACCTTTAGACCGTTATCGAGTGTGTATTCATGGCGCGCATTGGCGAGCTTTTGCTGAAAATTATCGAGACTTGATGGTGAAGAAGCCCCTGTTATTGCGGGCGAGGTGCTGGGCTTTGACGGAGAAATGGCGGGCGTAACACTGCTACAGCCTGTTAACCATGTACCAAGAACGAGCACAGCGGCAATAGGGCTAAGGCGGCGGGTGTGGGCGCTATCAAAAATGGGTAAATGCATTGTTTTCTCTGTATCTTTTATCGAAAATTTTGGGATAGGCGGGGTAAGGTTTAAAATAAACCATCATAGCCGATAACCGTGAATAATGCTATGCACCGCCAAAGGCTAGCCATCGTCAACAGATAAAAATATGACTGGTTCAAACCGACTGCAAACACTGTTATAATTTTGTGCAATACGATAATTTATGATAAATGACACATAGGTAACCATATGAGTAGCAACCCATCACACAATCCCGCCAACAAGGTGGTGATTAATTTTAACAACCAACCAAGCCATCTTGACGATGCCACGTTGCCAAACTTACCTGTGCAAGACATTCCCATTATTGAAACACCGCGCATTGAAGCCGCAGCGCTGCAACCTGCCGAACAAGCGGAGCCCGCTGAGCAAAAAGGTGGCTGGTTTAGTCGGATGAAACAAGGGTTATCAAAAAGCCGTAAAAGCCTCACCGAAGGGCTCACCAATATCCTAATTGGCGGCAAAGAGATTGACGATGAACTATTAGAAGAAGTAGAAGACCAACTACTTGTCGCTGATGTGGGTGTCAATGCCACCAATCGCATCATCAAAAACTTGACTGACGCTACCGCACGCGGCGATTTGATTTATTCACACGCCCTTTATAAAGCCTTGCAACAAGAACTGACCGATATTCTAGCCCCAAAAGTTGCACCACTGGTCATTGATAACAGCCACTCACCCTTTGTTATTTTGATGGTGGGTGTTAATGGTGTGGGCAAGACCACCACCATTGGTAAACTTGCCAAACGCCTGCAAGCGGAGGGTAAATCTGTGATGCTAGCGGCAGGTGATACCTTCCGTGCCGCTGCCACCGAGCAATTGCAAGTTTGGGGTGAGCGCAATAATATTCCTGTAGTAGCCCAAGGACACGGCTCAGACAGCGCCTCTGTCATCTTTGATGCCATGCAATCTGCCAAAGCGCGTGGGATTGACGTATTAATTGCAGACACAGCAGGGCGACTACAAAATAAAACCAACCTCATGGAAGAGCTCAAAAAAGTGATCCGTGTTATGCAAAAAGCCGACCCAACCGCGCCGCACGAAACCATGATTGTGCTAGATGCAGGTACAGGACAAAACGCCCTAAACCAAGTAGAAATCTTTAACGAAGCGGTAACATTGACAGGTGTCACGGTAACCAAGCTTGATGGTACCGCAAAAGGCGGTGTGGTCTTTAATATTGCAGAAAATACCGCGGTGCCCATTCGCTTTATTGGGGTAGGGGAAAAGATTGACGATTTACGCCCATTTAAGGCAGATGAATTTGTCAAAGCCTTATTTGAAAAAGAAGAATAACCGTGCTGGCTACACGATATCAACCTTGTGAAAATTTGCCAATGATGACCCTTGTGGCTCACAAGGGCTGTTTGGTTGCTTTGGATTGGCAGACCCAAAAAACCCAAACCCTGCTTGCAAAAATAAGCAAGCAAGCGCAGTATGTCAGTCCAAATGACCTCACAACAGGCGTTGATAATGCCAATGCTAATGTCAATACCAACGCCAACGCCAAAGTTTTGGTGCACACCATCAAGCAGCTAAACCAATATTTTAACGGTCAGCGTCAAGCGTTTGACATTGCGCTAGATTTGACCCACGGGACGCCTTTTCAGCAAAAAGTATGGCAAGCGCTGCTACATATTGCATATGGGCAGACTGTAAGCTATGCCACGCTCGCTGCAACAATCGGACAGCCAACGGCGTATCGGGCAGTTGCCAATGCCAACGGCAAAAACCCGATTAGCCTCATCGTGCCTTGCCACCGCGTCATTGCGAGCGATGGCGGGCTTGGCGGCTATACAGGTGGTGTGGTTATCAAACAAACCCTGCTCAAATTGGAGCAAGGTTTGCAGCGAATTAGCCATTAACTGGATTTTTCGTCTTCTTCATCCTTTTTTGCCCAATCTTCCAAGCGCTGATGGATTTTGCGGTAAATCGTGTGTTTGCGGTAGCGCCCTTTTTTGGTGGTGTCATCCACACTGACCCCCGTCAGCAGTTGTAATGCCTCGTTAACATGCGCCACCGCATAAATAGCAAATTTGCCTGCTTTGACACTGTCAATAATGTCTTGGCGCAGCATTAATTGCCCAAGGTTGGCTTTGGGAATGATTACCCCTTGCACTTGCTCACCGCTGCCAATCAGCCCTTGTTCTACGCATGCATCATAAAAGCCCGCAATTTTGGCATTGACGCCGCCCACTGCCTGTACTTGACCAAACTGATTCATAGAACCTGTTACCGCCAGATTTTGGCGGATGGGAACTTGTGACAGGGCGGAGAGTAGCGCGCAAGTCTCGGCAACCGTGGCGCTGTCGCCATCAATCCCACCATAACTTTGCTCAAAAGCGAGCGAGGCAGTAAAATTGAGCGGATAATCTTCTGCAAATAATGCGCGTAGGTAGCTACTCATAATCAGCACGCCTTTGGCATGAATCGCACCGCCCAAATCCACGTCTCGCTCGATATCTAGAATATCTGCGCCACCCGTACTGTGGTGATACACGCTTGCGGTCAGGCGAGCAGGCATACCAAACTCGCTATCCGCGTAGCTAATCACCGTCAAGGCATTGACTTGCCCAATAGCCTTGCCTTGGGTGCTAATGAGTTGTTGTCCTTTTTCTAACTCCTGCCAAAACAGCTGGCGCAAATAGCCTGAGCGGTACTGCATGTCACCAATGGCTTTTTTGACGTGGGCGGCGCTAACCAGACTAGCCGTTTCAAGGCTGGCGTGGCGATTGGCTTCAAGTAGTACTTGCGCCAAACGGTCACTATGAAGGCTAAGCTCGTTTTGATCCTCGGCTTGCTCACTTAAATAATCGAGCAAACTGGCAAGGGCGGTGTTATCAAATGTCAGTAGCTGATACTTATTGACCATATCCGCAATTTTGCTCACCATTGCCACTTCGTTTTCCAAAGAGCGAGCGACACGGTCATGAAAATCGGCACTTCGCCTTCGAGCGCGTCCTCGATTTCCTTGCCCATGGTCCGGATGCGTGCAGCGAGTTCATCGCCGGAGAACAGCAATTCGGCGGTTTTCATCGCCTCGTAGGAGGCGTGGAGGTCGTCGAAGTGGGCGACCGCTTCGTCGGCGATCGCCAACGTGCGGGGCCGCTCCAGGACCATCGT
>CALAPG010000365.1 GCA_937889485.1 uncultured Moraxella sp.
TAGCACCTCATCGCGTGGCGTGACTTTTTTGATGACATCGTAATCTTGGTTAATCAATTGGGTCATGCGCGCTTCAATTTTTGCCATATCATCGGGCGTAAACGGGCGCTCGCTATAGATGTCATAATAAAAGCCATCTTCAATGACAGGCCCAATTACCATCTTGACGTCAGGATACAATTGCTTGACCGCATGACCTAATAAGTGGGCGGTCGAGTGGCGAATGATTTCCACCCCTTCGCTGTCTTTGGGGGTGATAATTTGGACGGTAGCGTCATGCGTAATGGGGTCGCATGCATCGACCAATTGACCGTTGACACGTCCTGCCACGGTGGCTTTGGCAAGCCCTGCACCGATGCTTTGCGCCACTTCCATCACAGAAGTTTGCCCGTCAAATTGTTTGATATCGCCGTTGGGTAGGGTAATGGCTACCATAATTGCTCCTGTTGTCCTTTGGCAGTGATGACCGGCACTATCGGTCATATAACCGTGAGAGATGGGAATAAAAAATTAGGAATATTGTTGGGAATGCTAAACTTACTGTGCTTGGCTCTGCAACAAAACCCTATGTAAAAGTTACGTTTTAAAAAGCGTAAATGCCGTATTATAGCAAATTTCGCGTATGAAACAAAGGCGCTAACATAAAGAAACATGAATAGATTAACGCCATCTGTGTCTTTGATCTGACCACCCCAAAAAGTGGCAATCCTTGCAGCGTTAGGTTGCTATGTTTGCTAATAGGGTGTCACAAATATTTTATCATCATCAAGAGAGCTTTGTATGTCAGTCGATTTTTCCAACACCTTAATTGTAGCTGTTTCTGCCACGGCATTGTTTGATTTATCGGAGTCTGAGCAGTTTTTTCAAACCGCACTGAGCGATGACCCTGATACCGCGGTTGATAAGTTTCGCCGTTATATGATTGAACGAGAAAATGACCCGCTACAAACAGGCACGGGCTATCCACTGATTAAAGCGCTACTTAATTTAAACCGTCATCTGCCGCAGACTGAAACGTTAAATGAGGTAATGACGCCCATGGTGGAGGTGGTGATTATGTCTAAAAATAGCCCAGATACAGGGATTCAAGTGCTTAACGCCATCCGCTCATACGGATTGCCCATTACCCGCTCTGCCTTTACCTCAGGGGAGGGGGTGGCAGATTATGTGTCTGATTTTAAGGTGGATTTATTTTTGACCACCAATCATGACGATGCCCAGCAAGTGACGGATGCGGGCGTGTGTGCCTGCGCAATTTTGGATGCACCGCCCATTGATATGAAAGAACTGGATACCGAGCAGCTGCGTATCGCCTTTGACGGTGATGCGGTACTGTTTGATGAGGCAGGCGAGTTATTATCACAAACCAAAGGGCTCAAAGCCTTTCATGACTATGAAGCCAAAATGAGCGATGTTCCCATGAACAAGGGCCCTTATGCCGATTTTTTGATAAAACTCTCCAAACTACAACAACGCTTGCCATCTAAACCCAAACATCCGCCTATACAAATTGCCCTAGTGACAGCACGCAATGCGCCTGCCGATTTACGAGCGATTAAGACTTTGCGGGAGTGGGGGGTAAGTGTGGATTTGGCATTTTTTTTGGGAGGATTGGATAAAAAACACGTGCTACAAACCTTCGCCCCACATATCTTCTTTGATGATTCTATCAATAACTATGAATCTGCCAAGAATGTGGTGCCGTCTGGCTTAGTGCCTTATCGCTCAAAATCAAAACTGTATACCAAAAAATCTGACAATGTCGCCAGTAACCATGCCGCCAATACCAATTTTGTCAAAATTCATCCCTAAACTTGATGGGCGCTGACCAAAAAAATACCGCTTATGGTTAAGCGGTATTTTTTTATGGGGATTATCAATTAGTGATCAGAAGCGCCTTCTGCACCGATACCTGTTAACGAACGCACGTACTGGGCGTCATAACCTGCTTTATCAAGGGCAGCACGGGGTGAGTTGTCGGTGATAGAACCAATCCACGCCATCAAGAATGCCACAGGCATACTAAATAACGCCACGTTTTTGTAAGGGAATGCAGCGGTTTCATGGTGCATAATATCCACCCAAACCGCAGGACCCAAGACGATTAACACCACCGCCATAATCAGACCTGAAAAACCACCAATCACCGCGCCACGCGTGGTCAAGCCTTTCCAGAACATCGCCAAGAATAAGATAGGGAAGTTGGCAGATGCCGCTACCGCAAATACTAAACTTGCAATAAACGCCAAGTTTTGTTTTTCAAAGATAATACCAAGTACCATAGCAAGCACACTAAGTACAAATACGGTGATACGTGAAGCGCGCATTTCTTCTGCATGGGTGCTACGACCTTTTTTAATCACACTGGCGTACAAGTCATGACTGACCGCAGACGCGCCTGATAGGGTCAAACCTGCAACAACCGCTAGGATGGTTGCGAATGCAACGGCAGAGATAAAGCCTAAAAACAAGTTACCACCAACTGCATGTGATAAATGAATCGCCGCCATGTTGGCACCACCGATTAACTCAACTTTGCTCACGCCATCTTTCACAATCGTGGTGAAATAGTCGGGATGTTCAGCAAGGATCACGATAGCACCCAAACCGATAATAACGATTAAGAAAAACACATAAGAAATACAGCTGGCTGCCACCAGTACAGATTTACGCGCTGCTTTTGCGTCAGGCACAGTGAAAAAACGCATTAATACGTGCGGCAAACCTGCAGTACCAAATAATAGACCAATACCCAAAGAAACCGCTTCAATCGGATTATTCACCAGTTTACCAGGTGCTAAAATTGCCTCATGTTTACTGTGAACCGCAACCGCTTGTTTAAATAAGTTGTCAAAACTAAAGCCAACATGGTTCATAACCATTAAGGCCATAAAAGTCGCGCCTGACATCAATAAAATGGCTTTGATAATCTGTACCCATGTGGTGGCAAGCATACCGCCAAACAATACATAAATCATCATCAAAATGCCCACTGTTAAGACGGCATAGGCATAATCTAGCCCAAACAATAACTGAATTAATTTACCCGCGCCCACCATTTGGGCAATTAGGTATAAAGAAACAACTACTAAGGTACCCGATGCCGCAAAAATACGCACAGGCGTTTGTTGGAATCGATAAGACGCTACGTCTGCAAAGGTAAACTTACCTAGATTGCGTAAACGCTCTGCAATTAAGAACAGAATAATAGGCCAGCCAATCAAAAATGCCAGTGTATAGATCATGCCGTCAAAGCCCACCGTAAACACCATACTTGATAGACCGAGGAAGGTGACCGCAGACATATAGTCACCTGCGATAGCAATACCATTTTTGGTGCCTGAAATGCCACCACCCGCCGTATAAAAGTCACTGGCAGTTTTGTTTTGTTTGGATGCCCAATAAGTGATCCCCAGGGTTGCAACCACGAAAATCAAAAACATGATAATCGCTGAAATGTTTAGCGGTTGTTTTTTTACTTCACCGTCTAATGCCCCAGCTGCCCATGCTGGCATCTGAGCCATTAGACCCATTAATGTCAAGCTTGCGGCAGTTGAAATTTTGCCCACCCGCTTTGCAACGCCCTTATATTTTTGTTGTAACATGCCACCCTCCATGGTGTCAAAAAATCAATTAAAAAGGTTGATACCGAGCACAATCCCTGTGCGGCTACACCTTGCCACTACTGATGTCATCAATAACTTTTCGAGTCAAACTATCAAACTCACCGTTGGCTTTACTGATATAAATTGCAGTGATAACAGGAACAAAA
The DNA here is from genome assembly GCA_937889485.1 of uncultured Moraxella sp. Taxonomy (GTDB): domain Bacteria; phylum Pseudomonadota; class Gammaproteobacteria; order Pseudomonadales; family Moraxellaceae; genus Faucicola. Next base: position 3,773 of record CALAPG010000365.1, read on the forward strand.
ATCATGATAGCGGTGGCGATATAAAAACCAACGGGCGCTGATGCACCCGCTGAGATAGGGGCAGCAAACATGGCAGGATCAAAACCAACCAACAACAAAAATCCAAACCAAACAATTAACGTAATCAGTGAAAACATGATGCCAAGGCTGGTTTTCTTTTTTGCCATGGTTTGAAATTCAGGATTATTTAGGATACGTTGTACTTGCGCTTCATCCATGATACCTCTCCTTGTAAATGAATGAAAAGACAGCATGACACTGGTTTTACCCATGTAACATGGTGCCAAATTAGATGAAGAAGAGAGAATGAGTCAAAATAACTAACGATCAGCTGAGCCCTGCAAATCCACTATGCCAAATCGGATCAATTGTGTTTGTTATTTTCTTAAATGATACAATCAATCTCATCTTCCTGATTAACTACTATTATTAAATGAAAGTAACAAAAAAATCTAGCATTTTTTTACAAAAAAACAAAAAACTTTGCCAACTTGGGTAACCAAGTCCCTATCTTTAGTAATTATAAAGAAACAATGTTGAAAAATTGAGCCTAGCAAGCGCTCAAACTAGCCGTTTTAGACCTTAATTTGATGCTATACCAATGCAAAAAAATAGTCACCCTTTACTTTAAACGCAAACTAATGCTGTAGAGCATCGAGTACGCTGGCATGGTGAAAGGTAAAGCCGTTATTGGTTAACGCTGTTGGCACAACTTTTTGACCATCTAGCAGTAAGGTTGACATCTCGCCAAACATCGCCTTGACCACACAGGCAGGCATGGTCATGACGGTGGGACGGTGTAACCAGTCGCCCATCGCCGTGGTGAATTTGCCATTGGTCACAGGGTTGGGGTGGGTGAGATTATAAATTTGCTGATAGGGCAAACTTTGTGCCAAATTTTGCGCAATGATAAACACCACCGCCCGTACCCAGTCATCACGGCTTATCCAGCTCATGATTTGCTTGCCATCGCCCAATTTGCCACCACCGCCCAATTTAAACGGGGTCACCAATCTAGCCACCATGCCGCCATAGGGGGCAATCACCACGCCTGTGCGAACAATAGCCACGGGCACTATATCGCTCACTGACTTTGCCAAGGTTTCCCAGCGATCACACAGTTCATGGGCAAAGTCGGTTTTGACCACAGGGCTGGTCTCATCAAGGGATTGGTGGTCAGTTGTGCTTTGAGTGCCATACCAACCAATCGCCGACCCGCTAATCAGTAGTTTGGGTTTGATGGGTATGCGCTTGATATAGTCGACCACGGCTTGGGTGGGTTTGAGTCGGCTGTCAAAAAGCTGTTGTTTACGTTCGTCTGTCCAGCGACTGTCGGCAATGCCTGCCCCTGCAAGGTTGATGATGATGTCATACTGTTCGGTTGTGGTGGCTAGGTCGTCATAGCCAATCACCTCATTGGCAATGTTTTTAGTTTTTTCTTTGCTAGGTGAGCGAGATACCCAAACCACGCTATTTTTTTCATGATTAAATGGTTGATTTTGCAAGGCTTTGGTTAATGATGTGCCTAAAAATCCCGAACCGCCTGTGATTAAAATTTTCATATTACATTTTCCTTTTTTTATTAAAACTGAAATTTAGGGTTAAAATTTTTAGCTTTTTGGTAAAACAAACTGTCCAACAATTACGCTACTTAAACCACCCGTTATGCCAAAAAGAATCATAGAATTAGCCATTACAATCACTGTGCCTAGATTAGGATTATTAAAAAGTTTGAAATCTGACAAAACTAAGTTAATCAAAAAAACGAACAATACTGTTATCAAGAATCCAATTGCAAAAACATGAAAATATGAAGACAAATTTTTTCTAAAAAATCGTAACTTGGTAATCGCACACCCTGTTAGCAACGCTGGTATCATGCCTACAATTATTCCCAAGATTACGAGTGAGAAAAAGCCTCTAATTAAAGTAATACTGTCGATTTGAAAAGGGATAGAAGGTACTATGGAATTTGGTGAAATTAAGTCAAAGATTTTGAATAAACCAACTAATATAAAACCACCAAGTGGTCCACCCAATAAGGCATAGCTTAAAATCACTTTTCCAGTCGAATAATTGTAAAATTCCATTTTTTACTCAACTCATTTCAAAAACTTCTGAATCGTTGCCCCAAGTTTTAGGATACGATTGAGCGTGGTGGTAGAAAGTTTTAACATCTCATTTGCCCAAGTGGTGAGCGTATCGACAAATTGATGGGTGTCTTTGATACGCTGCCGAACTTCTTGATGCTCTTGGGCAAACTCAGCTGACTTCATCAACTCATCCAAAAAACTCACCGTAGGGGCAAGCTCTCGGCGGTAGCGTTCTTCCACAATCACCTTGGCAAGCTCCCACACATCGGTGCCCGTGGTAAAATAATCGCGCCGATCCCCCATCACATGCACAGTCTGCACCAGATTGAGGCTTTGCAGTTCTTTGATGCTGTTGCTCACATTGGAGCGAGCCACGCCCAGCGTATCTACCAATTCTTCGGCATGCATGGGCTTGCCAACCAAATACAGCAGGGCGTGAATCTGTGCCACGGTGCGATTGACGCCCCATTTATTGCCCATCTCGCCCCAATGCAGAACAAATTTTTCGGTGGTAGGCGTCAGTTTCATAATATCCCCTTCTATTGTCCTAGCCAAAAACACACTTTTACAAGTGTCTCTTTAGCAAGACCATTTTAACCAAACACTTTTAAAAATTTTCTAGTACGCCTAGTTTGCTACTTTCTTATATTTCTGTCAATACAGAAATTAATAAAATAAAAAAACCACAAAACCTAGACACGCATACCATTCGATGATTTTGACTTATCAGACCACGGTATTCCCCCAAGATTTATCCATAAATATGCTAACATGATAAATCGTTGCCAAAAATAAGTGGGTCAGGTGAGTAGCAAAAACCCTGTTCAGCTATGTATGACCCATGTATCTACCCATAAATACTGTAAATAATACTGTAAGGAAACATCATGCCTAACCAAGTACCCAATTTTGATAAAGTCATCTACCGTGTGGACAACGGCATTGCCACCATCAGCCTAAACGACCCCGCATCGCTCAACGCCCTAGATAGCGTGATGAAAGGTGAGCTACTCCAAGCCCTAACTGTGGCAGAGTATGACGCGCGTGCCAAAGTCATCGTGCTAACAGGCGAGGGCAAAGGGTTTTCAAGTGGGGGTGATATCCGAGAAATGCTGGGTTCAACCGAAAGCCGTGACGCTGTGCTCAATATGGCGCGAGGCTTGACCGCAGGGGTGGGCGATATCACTCGCAAAATCCGCAAAATCAGCAAGCCTGTGATTGCTCGTATCAATGGCGCGTGTGCAGGGGCAGGCATGAATATTGCCTTGGCGTGTGATTTTCGGGTAGCCACAGACAACGCCAAATTCTTACAAGCCTTTGTCAATATTGGACTGGTGCCTGATGCAGGCGGTATTTATCTGTTAACCCAGCTGATTGGGGCTGCCAAAGCCACAGAACTGGTCATGCTCGGTGAACAGCTCACCGCCGCCAAAGCCCAAGATTTGGGACTTATCAATGCGGTAGTGAGTGTTGATGAACTGGATGCGGCAGTGGCAAAATTGACCGACCGTTTGACCAGCCTGCCAAGTCTGGCACTGGCAGCCATGAAGCAGTCTATCAACCAAGTGGCGTATGCAGGGCTAGATATTGCCCTTGACCAAGAAGTCATCTATCAAATGCAGATGGCGTTGACCGAAGACTTTAAAGAGGGTGTGACCGCGTTTATGCAAAAACGCCCTGCCCAGTTTAAGGGTTGTTAATTGCCGCATGTGTATTGTCGCCATTGCTTGGCAATTATTTGACGCCATGCCGCTGGTCTTGTTATCAAACCGCGATGAGTTTGTGCATCGTCCCACACGTGCCTTACAAACATGGCAGTTGCCAAATGGGCAAAAAATTGTGGCAGGGCAAGATGAGCAAGCAGGCGGCACTTGGCTCGGCATCAACCCAAATAACGGGCGTTGGGGGGTGGTTTTAAATTACCGCGAGATTGTAAAAGATAAGCCAAATTTTGTAACATCCCGTGGCGAATTAATCATTGATTATATTGGTAGTGAATTGTCACCCCTTGAGTTTGCCAGAACCATTCATTTGCCCTGTTATGATGGGTTTAATCTGGTGATAGGCGACAGGCGGCAGGCGGTCATGCTCAACAACAAAGGCTATGGCATCGAGGTGTTAGCCAAAGGGCTGTATGTACTGTCCAATGGACAGCCAAATAGTGACTGGTTCAAAACCGACAAACTGCGCAGACGGGTAAGGCAAGAAATATTGCCTTTAATCGCAGAACATCAAGACTGGCAAGCACTCGCCTTTGAAATCTTGCACGATACTGAGCAAGCGCCTATAGCGCAGTTACCGCACACAGGGTTGAGCCGTGAAGCAGAACTGGCATTGTCCTCTATTTTTATTCCCACTCATCGGCTTGGTACGCTATTTGGCGGCGCGTATGGTACACGCATCAGTAGCCTGTTGACCATCACGCCAACAGGCTTTGCAATGCTAGAAAAATCGATACTAGACGGCAAAACAGTGCGTATCTTTGCACCCTTCGCCAGTTAATTTAGCTGCCCAAACAATATCATCAGCTCGGTATCGAGTTTGGCGACATCAAGGGTTAGCGAATCATCCAAAAATATCACTTCAATACGGTTATCGGTTTGGGGCTCACAGCCAATCAAATCAAGCGAATCTGGGGTAAAATTCATGGCTTGCCATGCTGATGGCTTGCCATGAATCACGCTTTTGATACGCTGCCAGTGCGGCATCGCCAACAGCCAATCCATCAGTACCGTTATATCGACCTGCCAATCAGCAGGTAGCCGCCAGCCTATGATTTGATAGCCATTTTGCACATCATGATAGCGAAATGGCAAGGTTTGGTCGGCCGCAGCGTCCATGTCCTGTTGCATAGGGTTGGCGCTTGCAGGTGATAGCCGCGTGGGTGAGCGTACCGCAGCACCCATTAAGCTAAATGCCTGATAATGCTGACGATTGGCTAATACCGCACTGGGTGCTTGCAGGGCGTGTTGGAGTTTGCCCAAATTATCCTCATCAAAGCGGTGACTTGACTGCCAAATTAATGCCGCGTGTGGGTTTAGTGCCTGTATCCAGCTGGCAAGGGCGGCTTGCTGTGAGTCATCTAGCCCGTCAAAGCGATTAATCACCACCACATCACAAAACCGCACATGCGACTGATAACCTTCATTGTCGCGGTAGCGCGCATCTTGCCAGTGGCGTGCATTGACAATGCTAATGGCGGATTTAAGTGACAATGCAGTCTGCCAATGCGGCGCTGATAGCTGCTCAATCAGCTCTTTGGGGTGGGCAAGCCCTGTCGGCTCTATCCATAGTCGGTCGGGCTTATACTCAGAGGTCAGCCTTGCCAGTGCAATTTGTAGCGGTAGCTGCGAGGTGCAGCAGATACAGCCACCTGATACTTGGCGTATGGCTAAGGGATGCTCAGGGTTATTGGCAAACAGCTTTTCATCCACGCCAATTTGCCCTGCTTCATTCACAAGGATTGCCCATTTTTCTTGATTTTGAAAATGAGCAATACACGCATTGATAAAACTGGTTTTGCCAGCGCCTAAAAAGCCCATCACTAGATGACAGGCTGTATTTAAAATAAGTTGATTTGCCATAAAAAAATTTAACTCTCTGCCCCATCGGGTACAAACACATAACCCACGCCCCATACCGTTTGGATATAACGCGCTTGCGAGGGATTGTCTTCAATCAAGCGGCGTAACCGCGATACTTGCACGTCAATAGAACGCTCCATCGCGCCCCACTCACGTCCTCGTGCCAAATTCATCAGTTTATCACGGGTCAATGGCTCACGCGGATGCTGCACCAAGGCTTTCAGGACACTAAACTCCCCCGTGGTTAACGTGACGATGTTACCATCGCGTTTTAGGGTACGGGTTGATAAATCAAGCGTCCATGAGCCAAACTCCACCACTTCCATTTGCTGACTGGGCGCGCCAGGTAGCTCTCGGCTTTGGCGGCGCAGTACCGCTTTGATACGCGCTAGCAATTCTTTGGGGTTAAATGGTTTTGGCAGATAATCATCCGCCCCTGCCTCCAGCCCTGCAATACGGTCAGCATCTGAGCCTTTGGCGGTGAGCATGATGATGGGGATATCCGAATTTTCTGCGCGCAAGCGATGGCAGATACTAATGCCATCTTCATTGGGTAGCATCAAATCTAGTACAATCAGCGAGAATAGCTCACGCTGCATCAGTTTATCCATTTGGCTGCCATCATGCGCGGTACGCACAATATAGCCATCATCTTCCAAAAAACGCTGCAACAATGTACGTAGCCTTGCGTCATCATCCACCACCAAAATACGCTGATTAATATCTTGATGGGTGGATTGGGTGCTTGAAGGTTCACTGGTTACAATATCATCATTCATTTGTCATATTCCTCATTTTTATCGTCAATATTCCTATCATTGGACGCCCAAATTTTATCATCATCTACTAGTGAACACCTACCGAATATCAAAAAAGGTGTTTTGTTTGGGTTGCTTTCCTTGTTACCCCTATGTTTTAAATTTATGTCGTAAATCTATGTCACAGTATAACGGTATTTGGCGCTTGATATGTCATTATTAAAGCAAATTTGCGCAAGGTTTGCTGTAGTGATTTTGCTACTTAGTCACTTTTTGTTGGATAATTACAGGGGTTATCTGGATTGGCTAATCAAAATCATGCAATATCACAGTTGGGCGAACCACATTTTGGATAAATCACACCCCGTGAAAGCCATTTTTAGACCTAACCACGGCTAAAGAAGGCTATTTTACTAAAAATTTTTTTAGTTTACGTACAAATTTATTTTAATAACGCAAAAAATCGGTAAACTTTTTTGTTAAAAACGGCTTTACCTATTATCTTTTTGTATTGTTTTGTTATAATGCGTCAACTCTTATACCAAGTATACGACGTATATGACGAGTTCATGCTTATAAAGTACTAGGCAATATTATGACTACAAACGTTACCGCTATTGCTGCTAATCCAGCCTTAGATGTCCTATCTGAACAAGTACAGCAAGCCATTTATCAAAAGTTAGCAAATAATCTTGGTATCAAACTCAATCAAATGATTGCATTTGTCAAACTTTATGACGATGGTGCCACCATTCCTTTTATCGCGCGATATCGTAAAGACCAAACGGGCGGGCTTGATGATGTGCAATTGCGCCAGCTTGAAAAATCCCTGAACTATGAACGGGATATGGCAACTCGCCGTCAAAAAATTATTGAACTACTCACTTCACAAAACAAACTGACCGATGAACTGAGTCAACGCATCAACCAAGCGGCATCAAAGCTTGAACTAGAAGATATTTATCTACCGTACCGCCCGCGCCGCCGCTCACTGGCCACCCAAGCGCGTGAGGCAGGACTTGAGCCAATCGCCATGGCTGTCCTACAAAATGCGATTGCGCCTGAACAGGCACTGGCTGATTACCACGCCCCAGCGCCCACAACCAATGAGAGTGGCGAGCTTGTGCCTGCGATTTTTGCCGACTATGACAAACAATTAAGCGGTGTGGGTGCCATCATTATGGATGAATGGACACAACGCCTTGATTTACTAGACAAATTGCGCGTCGGTTTTGGCAAAACTGCCCAAATCCATAGCCGCTTGGTGGGTGAAGAAAAGCGCGAAGTGGGCGAAAAATACAAAGATTATTTTGATCACAGTGAAAGCCTAGCGCGGCTACCCAACCACCGCTTACTGGCGATGCTGCGGGGTCGCCAAGACAATGTGCTCACCCTCGCCATTGAAGGCGAAGATACGCCATTTATTGAACAAATTACGCATGAACTACAACTATCAAGCATAGAGCCAGCGGCACGCCAAATGTTCTTGGCTACCCTTGCCAAAAAACTTTGGTCAGATAAATGGCGCCCTCACATTGAGCATCGCTTGCTCACAGAAAAACGCTTAATTGCAGAAGCCGCCGCCATTGATGTGTTTGCCAATAACTTGCAGCACTTATTAATGGCAGCGCCAGCAGGTCAACAAACGATTTTGGGCGTTGATCCTGGTATTCGTCATGGCGTCAAAATGGCAGTAGTAGACAACCTAGGTCATGTTGCCAAAAACGCGGATGACAGTTTTGCCATTGCCACTGTCTATCCTTTTGCCCCTGATAACAAAGTTGCCGATGCCAAAACCACGATTTTAGCCTTACTCAAAGACCACCAAGTCAACCTAATTGCCATTGGCAATGGTACTGCAAGTCGTGAAACCGATGCACTTATCAAAGAAATATTGGCAGAAAATCCTGAATTAAAAGCCACGGCTGTGGTGGTCAATGAGTCAGGCGCTTCAGTATACTCCGCCAGCGAACTTGCCTCACAAGAGTTAACGGCATTGGACGTTTCAATCCGTGGCGCGGTGTCTATCGCGCGCCGCTTGCAAGACCCGTTATCAGAGCTTGTCAAAGTAGATCCCAAAGCCATTGGCGTAGGACAATACCAACATGATGTTAACCAAAATCAGCTAGCCGATAGCTTGACCAAAGTCACCCAAGACTGTGTCAATGCGGTAGGCGTAGATGTCAATACTGCAAGCCCTGCTATCTTATCTTACATTGCAGGTCTTAACGCCAATGTTGCCCAGCAAATTGTCAACTATCGCAACGAACACGGCGCGTTTGCCAACCGTGAACAGCTCAAGAATGTCCCACGATTAGGCGCCAAAACCTTTGAACAAGCCGCAGGTTTTTTACGAATCCGCGGTGGTGATGAACCATTAGACGCCACAGGGTTACACCCAGAAAATTACACCTTAGTCAAACAATGGTTAGCAGCCGCAGAAAAAACCTTGGTAGATGTTTTGGGTAACGAACCCGTGTTAAGCACCATTGACACCCGCCTGTTAACTACTGCCAACGACAGCGAGATGGATGCCGAGCAAAGCGTCATCAAAGCCGCTGCCATCAAACAAGAACTGGCAAAACCTGCCCATGACCCACGCCCAAGCTTTAAAACGGCGCAATTTCGTGATGACGTCAACAGCCTTACTGACCTCATAGAAGGCATGACCTTAGAAGGTGTCGTGACCAATGTCACAAGTTTTGGCTGCTTTGTGGACGTGGGCGTGCACCAAGATGGGCTAGTACACATCTCAGAAATGGGCAACGAATTCATCGCTGACCCCCTCAACCATGTCAAACCAGGTGACATCGTTAGCGTACGCGTCATTTCTGTAGATACCGAGCGTAAGCGTGTTGGCTTTAGCATGAAAACAGAAGCAAAAGCCGCTGTTACCAAACCCGCCGCCCATAAACCTAACAAACTCAAAACTGACGACAAAACCACGGACACTGCACCAAAAAAACGCCCGTCCAACTCTCGCGCCAAAACCTCGAACCAAGCAAATACACGTTCAGAGCGCCAGACAAGCACAGCAAAACCACAAAACCAGACGACAGAAAAAGTCAATAAAATCGGTAGTTTGGGTGCATTACTTGCCCAAGCTGGACTCAAAAAATCCAACTAACTACCCCTTTTGGCAGCATCAGCCTCCCCTAAACCTCGTTTGTGATGTCTAGGGGGTCTGATGAACGGCAATACGGTAACTTGTTAATGACAATAACCTTATTAACAGCCTTTTTACAAGCAACCCGACCACGCACCTATCCCTTAGCGCTTGTTGGCATCCTCGTTGCCAATGCCCTTGCCTTCTCACGCTTAGAAAGCTTTACCCCCCAAAACTGGCAAATTTTTTTCTTAAGCATGTGGGTAGCACTAGGACTACAAATCCTCTCAAACCTTGCCAACGACTATGGTGATGGCATCAGAGGCACAGATAACCATCGTCTTGACCGACAAATCAGCCAAGGCAACCTAAAACCACAGACCCTCAAACACCTCATCAAAATATGGGCAGCCTTTATCTTTGCCTGTGGCGTTGGGCTGCTTTGGCTTAGTTTTGATCGTCTAAGCGAATTCTTAACTTTTTTAGCATTCGGCGTTATCGCTATCATTGCAGCGGTTACCTATACCATGGGCAAACGTCCCTATGGCTATCAAGCCAAAGGAGAAATCGCCGTATTCATCTTTTTTGGACTGCTTAACGTTCTAGGTGGGCTATACCTACAAACCCAATATATTGGCACCACTGACATCATCGCCGCCATCACCATCGGTCTACTATGTACCTGCGTACTCATGATCAATAACATGCGCGACATCGACAACGACATACTTACAGGCAAACAAACACTTGCCACCCGTCTAGGCAAAGAAAACATGGGGCACTTATACCGTATCATCTTGCTAGCCGCTTACTTCCTAGTATTTACCTTCAGCCTACTACAGCAAAATTTCTACCTTGTCAGCCTAATCATCATTATCAACCCTGTATTCAAACACCTAAAAACCATACGTCAATACAGCGATGAAACCATCCAACCTGCTCAGCTCAGTGCCCAGCTAAAACAAATCATCCTCATCACCCTCATTACCAGCGCCCTAATGAGCCTCAGCATTGTACAAACCAACCATTTATAACGACAACGCCTAACCATCTTCACAAAAATCACATATTTCTCAAAAACCCCCTTGACACGCTAACAAAAAAGCGTATAATACGCACACACTGGCAGCGACTACTTAGATAAAACTAAGTAAAAACAACAAGTTAGCAAAAGCTAATTTACAAAGCGGTCAAAAAACATTTAAGAAAAGTTATTGACAACATAAAAAAACATGTTAATATAGCGACCTCTTAACGACATACCAGACGATGGATGTTGATAATTAAATAACAACGAACACAAGAACAACTTGTGTGGATTTTCACTTTAATACGAATAGATTAAGGCTTAATTAATTTAGTATTAGAGTTTAAATACTCGTAAGTTTATTTGAGCGAAGTACAGTAAATAAATTAATTGGGTCAAAGAAATTAATTATTTATAGAGCCGTTTACGGGGATATAGATAATAGAGAGATTAAACTGAAGAGTTTGATCATGGCTCAGATTGAACGCTGGCGGCAGGCTTA
>CALAPG010000366.1 GCA_937889485.1 uncultured Moraxella sp.
CAAGCGCTATACCAGCATCCCGACCCTGTGCCGCTGGTCAAACAAATGATTGACGAAACAGGCTACATTGACTTGGTGCGCAGCGAAGCCAAAACGCCGCAGCAAGAAAAAGTGCGCATTGACAACATCGAAACCTTGTATGCCAGTATCCAAAATCTGATTAACCGCGCGGATGATGACGATGACCGTAATATTGAAGCCGTGATTCGTAAATTGGTACTGCTAGATATGCTTGAGCAGCAGCAAGAAGAAGAAAATACCAACAAAGTCAACCTAATGACCCTACACGCCGCCAAGGGACTGGAGTTTGACTATGTGTATATCATGGGGCTTGAAGAAGAGCTATTGCCCCACAAAAATTCCATCATCTCTGAATCCATTGAAGAAGAACGCCGCTTGATGTATGTGGGCATCACTCGCGCCAGAAAAGAGCTGACCATGACCCTAGCGGCGCAGCGGCGCGGCGGTGGGCAAATGCGTACCACCACGCCCAGTCGGTTTTTAGAAGAATTACCTGCCGACCATATTGACGCGCCCAGTATGAAAAAAACCTTAACCGCCAATCAGCCCAAAAAGACCGCAGATGATTATTTGGCAAATATCCAAGCGTTGCTACGTAATAAAGGCAACAAATGACAATCAAACACACCCTAACTCTTTCATAAAATTAGGTTTTTTAGATTTTATAATGTTATTTGGAAAATGTAACTAAATATTTCTAGGGAAAGGGTGGTTCGACAGAAGATGTAACAAGAAGTTTCAAATAGGTAGGTTAGTTACTTTTTTCGCAAATTTCATTGCATATCTTTACTTCTTAGCTGTTAAACACTGACAAACTGCCCGATAAATCTTGGTATGATGGCTCTAACAAAACAAGCAATTACTGAAGTTGGTGTCATTTTGACCCTTATCAGTTGCTTGATTAACACCACCATTTATTTTGGCACGGGCTTGTTAATATGACTTCTAAAAGGAGAAGCACAATGAAAACATTACATAAAACTTTATTAGCCTTGGTTGCTGGTAGTGTGATGACTGCAGGGGCAAACGCAGCGGTCTATCAAAGCACCAATACCGCTTACACAGGTCAACCTTATGTGGGTATTAAAGCGGGTCAATTTAGAACGGACATGAGCACTCGTGACGCCGACAACCAAACCGCTTATGGAGCCTATGTAGGTTATAACTTTACCCCAAATTGGGGCGCCGAAGTTGAGTACCTAGACTCTTCAAAAGAAGATGTCAAAATCAACGGTGTCAAAGTTAACGAAGTTAGCACCAACACCGCAGGTGTGTACGGTACCTATAAGTACAACTTCCCTGCTTCAAATGTCTATGCCAAAGGTAAGCTAGGATTTGCGCAAACTCAGGTTGATAGCGGCTACGACAAACAAGACGAAACAGGTATCGCAGGTGGTGTGGGTCTTGGCTATAACTTGGCGCCAAATGCGGCACTGGAAGCTGAATATAGTCGCCTACCTTCTGTAGATTTGGCACGCGGCAACAGTGTTGACACCGACCTATGGACCATTGGCGCGCATTATAAGTTCTAATGTGTCTGACGTGCTGATGCGATAACGGTCAGTCACCAAAGTAAAAAAATAAAAAGAGTAGCGTTATTGCTGCTCTTTTTTTTAGTGTTGGTTTGGTATTGGGTAGGTCTTGGGTAGATGGCGGTTATGCCGCTTAATGACGTACACACCGCGAGTGCGCTTTTGTGCTCACCACTTCTCTGCTACACTACACGTTTTTAACTCAGCTATTTTTTAACGATGCAATTAGGTGATTTGATGAACGTTCAAGTAAAAATAATTAATGCAATAATTGGCAAAGATGAGCGCTTTCCGCTGCCTACCCGTGCCACCGATGGCTCAGCAGGTATAGACTTGCGTGCCTGTATTGATGCGCCGCTTACTATCAAGGCAGACGAGAGTGTGTTGGTGGGTACAGGATTGGCAATTTATATCCAAAACCCTGATTATGTGGGGCTGATTATGCCGCGTTCGGGTTTGGGTCATAAGCATGGTATTGTGCTGGGCAACTTGACAGGCGTGATTGATGCAGATTATCAAGGCGAGCTGATGGTATCTATTTGGAACCGTAGCCAAACTGATTATGTGTTACAGCCAGCCGAGCGCATGGCACAGTATTTGGTGGTACCTATCATCCGTCCTAGCTTTGAGGTAGTGACTGATTTTACAGAGGTAAGTGAACGTGGCGCAGGCGGTTTTGGTTCAACGGGTAGCTATTAGTGGTTGCTGGTTTGGGACGAGGTATTAGGTTTGTTAACAATTTATAACACAGCATTTGCTTATGAGAATAAATTTCGATGCTATGCTTTGCTTATGTGTTTGATTGATTAGATGTTGCGCTATGGATACCTTGTTTATTCATCCTTTCTTACCCCAAAAAAAATTGTTTAAAGCGTATGATATCCGTGGCGATGTGATGTTGTTCACGGATGATTTTGTCTGGGCGCTCGCAAAAACTTTTGCGCATGGGTTTGTCGCGGCGCAGTCTCACACAACCGCGGCGGCGGTCGTGATTGGTTATGATGCACGCAAACAAAGTCAAGAGATTGCCCAATTTTTTGCATTTGCTTGCGCCCAAGTTGGGCTGAGGGTGCATTGGCTAGGTCTTTCTACCACCCCGATGATGGCATACACCGCTCAGCAGTTGACGGGCAATGGATTGATTGTGACGGCAAGCCATTCTCAAAAAGATATCAATGGCATTAAGTGGCTTATTAATCACGAATCACCTAGCAGTGAAGACATTGAGCATGTATTTGCTCAATTGGCTCATTGTACGCCACAGCTGCCAGATACAGAATTGCTTAGCCAAATCAAACAGCTACCAACCAATGATGTAACCACTGATGAGGTGAATGATTATCTAGCTGCCATTCATACAGCACTGGCTCATGTCAATGCGCCCCATAATTTGCGCGTTGTTTCTGCTTTTGCGCCCAAGCGTATTGTGATTGATTGTATGAATGGGGCAACAAGTTTATTTGCTGAAGCGTTGTTCAGCCAGCTGGGTGCCGCGTGCATCATGCTCAATAACACCCCCGATGGTAATTTTCCCAAAGGTAACCCCGACCCCACAGAAGCCAATCGCCTGAGCGAGCTTGCCTACCATGTGCTAGCATGTAGCGCCGATATAGGGCTGGCATTTGATGGCGATGGCGATAGACTAATGGTGATTGACGCCAAAGGTCATCTAGTAAGTCCAGATCACCTACTATATCTCTTATCGCGTATTTGCCTAGAAGAGCGTCCGCCTTCTTATCCTGCCACTAGCAAGGTCATTTTTGATGTTAAGTGTTCCCATCATGTGGCAAGCCTACTAGCACAACAAGGCGCCGTACCGACCATGGCAAAAACAGGTAGTAGCTTGATGCGAAAATCACTGCAAAACAAGTCAGATCATGCCATTTTTGCAGGTGAGCTATCAGGGCATTTTATTTTTAATGATGGTTATTTTGTATTGCATGATGATGCTATGTACGCAGCCGCGCGCCTAATTAACTGGTTATACCGTCAGCCCCGCAGTTTGGTGGATATATTAAATGAACTGCCCCCTTGTGTAAGCACGGCTGATATGTATTTGCCTGTCAAAGATGCGGATGCAGGGCAAAAAATCATCACGCGTATTATCGCCATGAGTAAAAAACCATTTACGCGCCTAAAAAGCAGCCTTGACATCAAAAATATCTATACCATCGATGGCTTGCGCTTGGATTTTGCCAGTGGATTTGGTATTTTACGTAAGTCAAATACGGGCAACTTCTTAACTGTTAGATTTTGCGCCAATACCATCGCCGATTTACGGTATATTCAGACAATTTTTGTCAACCTTTGCCGCCGTGTGGATGACCATCTTGCCGAGCAAGTGGCACAAATTCAACCGATTTGACCTTTTCTACGTTTTTTCACATATAGAACAAGGATTTAACATGTCACTTGACCTTGAACAGGCAATGCACACCGCGGATGTATTGACCGAAGCACTCCCCTATATCCAACGATTTGAGAACAAGGTGATGGTGGTCAAGTACGGCGGCAATGCCATGACAGACCCGATGCTTGAAAGCTCTTTTGCCCGAGATATCGTTATGCTCAAAACCGTGGGTATCCACCCTGTGGTGGTACACGGCGGTGGTCCTCAAGTGGATAACTTGCTCAAAGAATTGGGACGCACCTCTGATCGCATTGATGGTATGCGCGTCACCGACAAAGCCACCATGGATGTGGTAGAGATGGTACTGGGCGGTAGTGTTAACAAATCCATTGTCAACCTTATCAACAAACATGGCGGACGCGCCATCGGCTTGACGGGTAAAGATGCAGGCTTAATTCGTGCCAAAAAACTGCCCATGACCAAAACCGATGAGCAAGGCAATGAGCAAACCATTGACTTGGGTTTTGTGGGCGATGTGGTCAGTATCAACCGTGATGTGATTGATTTAATGATTGCCTCTAACTTTATCCCCGTGATTGCCCCTCTTGGGGTGGACGAAGACGGCAATACCTATAATATCAATGCCGATGTGGTAGCGGGCAAAGTCGCCGAATTTATGCTTGCCGAAAAACTGATTTTATTGACCAACATCAAAGGGGTACTGGATAAAGAAGGTAATATTGCCACAGGACTTACCCCTGCCAAAGTGGATGAGATGATTGCCGATGGCACGATTTCT
>CALAPG010000367.1 GCA_937889485.1 uncultured Moraxella sp.
CAATCATTTGCCCGAACGACTTGCCAATTTGGCAGATTATCAGCGCTTTGTAATTGGCGAGATTGGCTTTGGCACGGGGCTCAACGTCCTTGCCATTTGGGCACTGTGGCAAAAGGTCAAACCTGACAATCACAGCCACCTACACATCATCACCACCGAAAAATTTCCTTTAACCAAACCCGATTTGACCCAAGCACTATCGGTTTGGGGCGAGCTTGCTGAGCTGTCACAACAACTTATTGCCAACTATCCGCCACCGCTGACAGGCTGTCATCGGCTCAATTTCTTTGATGAACGCCTCACCTTGGATATTTGGCTCGGCGATGCTGCTGAAAACTTAAGCCAAGTGCTAGGTAGCGCCAACGTGAATGCGTGGCTACTAGATGGCTTTGCCCCCACCTGTAATCAAGAATTGTGGTCGCAAGCGTTGTTTGCGCAGATGGCACGGCTATCAACCGTGGGTACAACCCTAGCCACCTTTAGCGTGGCAAGCGTGGTCAAACAGGGGCTAAAACATCATGGCTTTGTGTTGGCTAAAAAAAAGGGCTTTGGCAAAAAGCGTGAAATGCTTACCGCTTGCTTGAAGACAAAGGCGAAAAAACCGCTTTATCCATTGGCAACCTTATTTTTTTATTTTTTAAATGCCAAGTACTTGGCAAAACGCCTTGGGCAAGCCTACGACCGCGTGCCCTTTGCCGCGCAGTTTTTTTTAACACTCAAACACCCACCCAAACACCCCCGTGCAGGCAAAACCAAGCCGCTGCCTGACTTTGTGTTACCCAATTTGCCAAGCAGCACAAGCCTCAACAAGCCCTATACCATTGCCGTGGTGGGCGCTGGGGTGGCAGGGCTGAGCTGTGCGTATGCGCTTGCGGTTCGGGGTCATCGGGTGACGATTTTTGACAAAGCTGCGCCGTTGGCAGGGGCATCGGGCAATGTTCGCGGTGTGCTAGCCCCCAAATTGACGGCACTGGGTAGGCTAGCTAGCAACTTACACACCATCGGTTATTTGGCAAGCTGTCGGTTTTATCCAAGTCTGAGTGAGCAGACGGGCATTGAGATATTGCAGACCACAGGCGCACTCGATTTGCTGGTTGCCAACCGTGTAACTGGCGCTGAGGTCAACGCCTTACCACCCGAATTTGCCACGCTGCTAACTGAGGAACATAGCCAAGCCATGACTGGCACTGGGATTGGTGAAGCAATTTTTGTACCGCAGGCAGGCTTAATTGATACCGCCCATTTTGCCAAAGCGGTACTTGGTCACCCCAATATTATCTTTGAGACCGCCCAATTACAGGATATTTGCCAACACCCTGACCGCGTGACGCTGACCCTAACCGATACTGATACAAAAATGCGGCACAATACCCTTGAGTTTGACCATGTGGTATTAGCCATGGCGTTAGACACCTGTGATTTTTTGGGACACATCAAGCCCTTTAACTATAGCCGTGGGCAAGTGTCATGGTTTGAGGTGCATCCGCAAATTTATGACCATCTGCCAAGCCCTACCCTAAAATATGGCGGTTATTGTGCCAAGTTTGAGCAAGATGACCGCTACTACGTGATGATTGGGGCAAGTTTTGTACGCGATACGCTCGATATCACGGTAAATAGACACGAACATGAGGTGAATGTGGCGGATTTTTGCCAAGCCCTGCCTAAGGTTGCCACCAAGTTTACCGATATCACGCCAAACTCACAGTGGCATGGACGGGCACGGCTTCGCAGTCAGACGGTGGATTATTTGCCACTGGTGGGGCAAGTTTGGCAAAACGGCTTTAACGCCGATAGCCGCGTGTGGACGTTTTCGGCACTGGGTTCAAAGGGTTATGCCTATGCCCCGATTGGTAGTGAATTGTTGGCAGGACTGGTCTGCGGTGAGATTTTGCCATTAAGTCAAATCATGGTGGAAAAACTCAGCCCTAATCGTAAAATTTTGCAGCGATAATTTATTTTCTTAACAACTTTTGATAAACCCAGCGGCGTATGGCATTGGGCAGCAATCGTACAGGCAGGCGAATTGCCAAGTTTTTGATGACTTGGGCAATCGTCAAAAACCCTTGCCCATAAAAATTTTGTTGCATGGCAATTTCATGTTTGGCATAGCTGAGTCCGCCACGGCGTTCATACATTGCCTCGCCTGCCCGTGCATACACCAGCACCTCTGGCAAATTGGCAAACTGATAACCTGCCACCAGTAGCCGTACCCACAGGTCATAATCTTCATAAAGTGGGGCATGGCGATAACTGCCCACCGCTTGCACCGCAGATTGTTTGAAAGCAACCGTCATGTGATTGATG
>CALAPG010000368.1 GCA_937889485.1 uncultured Moraxella sp.
TTGCATTAACCAAAGAAATTCGTATTCAGCATGAAGGGGAAGAATATCGCCTACGTCTTACGCGCAATAACCGTTTGATTTTGACCAAATAATGCAATTGCCATTTTAGGGCTCATCAGGTATGAAATATTAAAATTTTGACCATTAAAAAAGCCAATCTCTTATATGGATTGGCTTTTTTATATCGGCAAAAAAGGCTAGCTGACCATAGCGGCTAAGCATGAGCTAAGTATGAATAGTAGCGTGGCGGCTATTTTAGCCCATACGAATCGCCCCGTCTAAGCGAATAACTTCTGCATTCAGGTAGCTGTTTTCAATGATATGCCCGACTAATTTGGCAAATTCTTCGGGGTTACCTAGACGCTTGGGAAAAGGGACTGCCTGTTCAAGGCTGGTACGTGCTGCCTCGGGTAGGCTTGCCATCATCGGTGTACCAAACACCCCTGGCGCAATCGTCATGATACGCACTTGATGACGTGCCAATTCACGTGCCAGTGGCAAGGTCAATCCCACCACGCCCGCTTTTGATGCAGCATAGCTGCCTTGCCCCACTTGCCCATCAAAGGCAGCAATTGAGGCGGTATTGATAATCACGCCTTTGTCCTCATTGGCAGCCGCTTCGTTTTTGGCAAGGGCGGCAGCGACTAGGCGCGCTACATTAAATGTCCCGATTAAGTTAATCTCAATTCCTTTAGCAAATTTGGCTAGATCCGCTGGGTTGCCTTCTTTATCGAGCAGTTTTTGCACCACCACAATCCCTGCGCAATTCACGGAACCTGACAGCTTACCAAATTTGGCAATGCCATTATCAATGGCATTTTTGACATCTTCTTCACAAGTGATGTCACACTTGGCAAACATGACTTTTTCACCCAACTCGCTCACCAGCTGGTCACCTGCGTCTTGGTTGAGGTCAGCAATAATGACATTTGCCCCTTGACTGACTAAGTAGCGGGTGGTTGCCTCGCCAAGCCCTGACGCACCACCTGTGATTAAAAACGTATGGTTTTGTATTTGCATAATTGATCCTTAAGCGTTGTTGCCCTAAAAACACGGTTACTGTTTGTGATAAATTTGTGTTAAGTGTGGTGAAGGCGAATATATCAAAATGTATCAATCCACCTTACGAAATTGGGTGAGTTTTTACAGTTTAGTGAGGCACGCTCATGCTACGCAGCATAAAGCGCTGCACTTTGCCACTTGGCGTTTTGGGCAGCGTGTCAATAAACTCAACAATCCGTGGGTAAGCATGTGCCGATAGACGCTCGTGCACGAGGCTTTGGATGGCTTTGGCAAGCTCATCACTGCCTTTATAACCCGCTTTGAGCACCACATACGACTTGATAACGTGACCGCGAATTTCATCGGGTACGCCGATAGCCGCTGTTTCGGCAACTGATTCATGCTCCATGACCGTATTTTCTACATCGGTTGGACCCACCCGATAACCTGCAGTGGTAATAATGTCATCATCACGCCCTGCAAACCAAAACGTGCCATCATCGTGTTTTTCTACCATATCCCCTGTGAGGTAATAACCGTTTTCAAACGGGTTTTTTTCGTTCCAAGTATAGCCTTGAAAAAACAGCGAAGGCGAGTTTGCCACATCTACCGCCAGCTGACCATGTACCCCTGCCCCCACTTCATTGAAGTTATCGTCAAGTACGGCTAGTCGGTAACCTGGTAGCGGTACGCCCATGGAGCCGATCGGCTTGTCATGCGCCAAGATATGATGGCAGCAGCACGCCATACCCAGTTCTGTCTGCCCATAATGATCCAAAATCACCGCATTTAGATTATCATGAATCCATGTAACCACCTCAGTGTTTAGCGTTTCGCCTGCCGAGCTAATGCGAGTCAGTAGCGGTAACTCATCAGCTTTATTGTCAAATACGCCACTTGATTTCATCATACGAAACGCGGTGGGTGACGCCGCAAGGTTGGTAATTTTATGGTTTTTGATAAATGCTAAAGTATGCTCAGCATTAAAGCCTGCTTCATTAAAATGGGTGGTTGCACCAAGCAGTAAAGGGCCTGTAATGGCATAGTACAAGCCATACGCCCAACCAGGGTCTGCCATGTTCCAAAAATTATCCTCATCACTAAGCCCTACTGCATGCACCATATATAGATAAAAAGCGGTCAAGGCTTTGAGGGGCACGGCAACACCTTTGGACTTACCCACTGTCCCTGAGGTAAACATCTGTAAAAACGGGTCTTCCCCTGTGAGCATCACAGGCTCAAAATGCGCTGCTTGCTGCTGCATTAGACTGTCAAAATGCAAATCGCCGTGTAAGCTTGCCTCATCGGCGGTGCCAACCATAACCATTTTTGGTAAATTTTTGATTTCGTTAAATTTTTCTCGATTATGAACATCGGTAAACACCACTTTGGTGGCAGCCTTATCAAGGCGGTATGCAATCGCCTCCACCCCAAACGCGGTAAAAAGTGGCTGATATACCGCCCCAATTCGCCATGCCCCCACAATCACTGCCAGCAAACTTGGGGTGCGAGATAACATGGTAGATACCCGATCACCCGCTTTCACACCCAGACTGGTCAATAAATTTGCCATTTTAGCGCTTAAGGTATCAAGCTGGGCATAAGTCAGGTTATTGATATTGCCATGAGTATCTTCATGAACCAAAGCAACTTTATTGGCATTGGCTGAATGGGCGTGGCGCCCCACGCATTCAACGTAGGCATTGATACCGTGAATACGGCTACCTTGTAAAATAGTATTTTCTAATTCATCAATATTAAATTGGTCAATATAGCTTTGATAATGTGGCGACTGAGCACTAGATTGAGATTGGATTGATCGCTTGTCCATAGCTGCTTCCTATTAACTTCCATATGGTAGGAATAGTTGCCAACCCTTACGCAGGTGGAGGCTAACAAAATCCTTTTGTGAGCCTATCATGCCTAAATTTTTATTAAATTTCAAGTATTATGATATAAAACGTATCGTTTTAATTAAAAACAAATTAATTGATAAATTTAAAGAAATGCTGCTTATAGTGACGAAGTTCACGGATCGAATCACGAATATCATCGAGCGCTAGGTGGCTACCTTTTTTCTCAAAACTTGATAAAATATCAGGGCGCCAGCGGTAAGCCAGCTCTTTGACCGAAGAGACATCAAGGTTACGGTAATGAAAAAATCGCTCAAGATTTGGCATTTGCCGCGCCATAAAACGGCGATCTTGACACACCGAGTTGCCACACATAGGCGAGCGCCCTGCTTCTACATAACGACTCAAAAAAGCGATGGTTTGTTTTTCGGCTTCTTCAAGGGTAATCTCGCTGCGGCGAATGCGATCTATCAGCCCTGACTGTCCGTGCTGTCGCGTGTTCCAACCGTCCATGCCATTGATTACCACATCGGGGGTATGAATCGCAAACACAGGGCCTTCTGCCAAGATATTGAGCTCACTGTCGGTGACAATGGTAGCGATTTCAATAATTGTGTCATGCTGGGTATCTAACCCTGTCATCTCCAGGTCAATCCAAATCAGATTTTTTTTATCCACTGCCATAAACTTGCCTTTTTATACGCTTTAACAAATAATCCGCCATCTTAGCAGATTTTCAAGGTAAAATATTGGTTTTGTTGGTGGCAAAAGCACGGTACCGCCAAAGTTTATTTTTACAATTTTACCCACAAAAAAAGGACGGCTTATGCTAAAACTTGCAGCCAAGCTCATCATATTAAAACTGGATGGATTATGGCTTTAATCCGTAAACGCAAACTCACTGACCAACAAACACGGCGCATCCAAAAACAGCAAAAATCTCAACAAATGGTGAATGATGAACAGCTGATGGATGGCATTGTGGTGGCAAATTTTGGTAAACAGTTGGAAGTACAAGCTACTGGGCTACCGCTTACCCTCCCAAGTCCGCCTGTGGTTTTGCCCAATGAGCCAGAGCCTTTTTGGCAGCCGATCACCCTACATAGTGTTTGGCGCTGTCATACGCGCACCAACTTGCCATTGATTGCCACGGGCGACAAAGTGCGGTTTGTTGCCGACCCAAATACAGGTCTTGGACGCATTGAAGCCATTTATGACAGGCAAAATATCATCAATCGCCCCGATCGCTATCACAAGCTTAAGCCCATTGCTGCCAATGTGGACATTTTGGCAGTAGTTTTTGCGGCACTGCCTGCCCCTGCTGCCCAGCTTATAGACCGTTATTTGGTGGCATGCTACTATGCCAATATCAAGCCTTTACTCATTTTAAATAAAGCCGATTTATTAACAAACCCTGCCTATACAGACGTCACTCAGCTACTAAAAGATTACCAAGCGTTAGGCTATGATGCGATTGTCACCCAAACCGATGGTGACCTTAGCGTATTAAAGCAGCGCCTTGCAGGCAAAACTGTCATCTTTGCAGGACAATCAGGCGTCGGAAAAAGTAGTCTAGTCAATCAGCTGTTGCCACTTGCTGACCAATCAGTCAACGTGATATCCACGCTTTCTCAGCTTGGGCAACATACCACCACGACCAGCCGCTTTTTGGCGTTTGATCGTACAGACCTCAGCCAAGGCGCGGTGATTGACACCCCAGGTATCCGCGAGTATGGGCTTTGGCATTTGACCCCTGACGATATTTTGCAAGGCTTTATCGAGCTTGCACCACTTGCGCCTTATTGCCGCTTTCGTGACTGCCTACATACAAGCAGCACCCCCAACTGTGCCATGTGGCAAGCTGTGGCGGCAGGGCAAGTATTGGCGCGCCGTGTGGATAATTTGGTGACCTTGCAACAAGAAGCACGGCAACTTGATTTTTAGGCAAAAAATAAACCCTTTCTTAAAAATCGTAACTACCGTTATAATACAATCATTTTTTAGTGGGTATCGATAAATGGTGACTGCAGCTTTGGTCGCCATTTAAACGCCCTTTTGGAGGTTATCTTGGAACGTTGGCTTGAATTTATGGGTCACCACCCATTTTTATTTGGTGTCATGTTTGTACTTATTGTGCTGTTTTTTATGCTAGAAACCAAGCGCGGTGGCAAAAAAATTAATCCAAATGCAGTCGGTTTGATGGTCAATAACCAAAACGCCGAACTCATTGACATTCGCCCAAAAAAAGATTTTGAAAAAGGTTATATTAAAGGTAGCCGTAACATCCCCTTTACCCAGCTCAAAGACCAGCTTGAAACCCTACGCGCCGCTGATCACCCTATTATTATTGTTTGCCAAATGGGCATGACCGCAGGCACCGCGGTTGCCATGATTGGCAATGACAACGTTTATCGCTTAGATGGGGGAATTACCAACTGGCAAGCGGCAGGACTACCTTTGGTGGCAGAAAAAACCGTAACAGGTAAAACCAAATAAGCCCTCTAATCAGCCATTACGACGTTTGCGCTGATTCTTGCTATGCCTTTGTGGTAAAAGATGCCAGCGCCTTATTTGAATTTTTGTAACCCGATCCCCATAACCATAAACGACCGTTGAGATTTGATAACAACAACTTAAAATTTAAAAGGAAAGTGTGATGGCGTTCGTCAAGATTTATACCACCCCCAGCTGCCCCTATTGTGTACGCGCAAAAATGCTGCTTAATAATAAAGGGGTTAGTTTTGAGGAAGTTAGTATGTATGACGTAAGTAGTGAAGAACGTCAACAGCTGGCGCAAAAAACCAACAACTACCGCACTGTGCCACAAATTTTTATTAATGATCGTTTTATTGGCGGCTATGACCAACTCGCAAGTCTAGAACGCCAAGGTGAGCTAGACGCTATGCTAGCGTAGTATTCTGGTACTGCCACCACGGTGTGACCCTAATTGCGAGCCGATAACAACTTTTGAGGAAAATATTATGTCA
>CALAPG010000369.1 GCA_937889485.1 uncultured Moraxella sp.
TTTTCATAAAACACGTCCCCGCCACAATCATCACATCAGCTTGGCGCGGTGACGCACGAATAACCTCTGCACCAAACCGTGACAAGTCATGCACCCCTGTCAAAGTCGTGGCATATTCCACATAACAACACGAAGTACCAAAGTTAAATGGCCACAAAGAATGTTTACGCCCCCAGTTGGCAAGGCTATGCGTCAAATCTTCTAAACGCGTCATAACAACGTTTTTATTCAATTCCTCTTCATCAATAATTTGACGGGTTTGATCGGGGAATTTCTCTGCGTCGGGATTAGCGCGGGTCAATGTATATTTCATAATAATCAATAACCTTAATATTTATCGCAACATGTCGCTTAATTTCACCAAAAACAGCAAAAACTTTGCAAATTACGTTTTGCAAAGTCTAGGCATTAATTAATCACGTTATTGGTTGTGGTTTTATTCATGGCACCCGAAAGCTGTGCAGGTACTTTACCCGTAGGGTCAACTTCTAGTTCTTCAACGCCATCAAAGCGAGTGATATCGGCTAGATTAAAGCCAGCAGGGGCAGCAGAAAGGCGTTTGGGTTTTGGCTTACGGTCATTGGGCGACCAGTTAAGCGCGCCTAATTTGAGTAGATAGTAAAGACCAATCAAAAGTTCGGCTACAAACAATACCACCGTAAAAAAGCCTAACCAACCCGCTTCTTTAACAGACACCGCATAGGTATAAAGATACAAAGCTTCTAAGTCAAAAATAACAAAGAAAATAGCGACAATATAAAATTTGGCAGACAAGCGAATTCTTGCGGTACCAACACTGACCACACCTGACTCAAAATTCTCTTGCTTTTGAAAGCCTTTAGAGGTACCACCTAACAATCTAGGTACAACGAGCATGAAAATACAAAGTCCTGCGGCTGCTAAAATAAAAACAATCGCAGACCAATCAATGACTGGAATCATGAGGATACTCCTGGGCAATACCGCTAACCAAGCTGACGGGTCATTGGTATTATGTTGAGGATGATATTTATGACATTTTCACCTAGCATTGTTCAAGCTTTCAAGGCGTAATATCTTAAAAGGCGACATCAGACATTGCCATTGCAATGATATCGCTACCAGCCAACAAGCTGTCCCGTTGCACGTCCATTGACCATTATTATAATAGGTAATTAATTGGCTAGTTACTGTACAGGTTGGCTAAATTATGACTAAAATTGGCGTGATCAACATCAAAGTAATACAACCTACTCGCATCAATTGCTACGCTAATTATTATAAAAGTAACCAAATATTGCTGTTAACTGGCAAAAACATGGATAGTTTACTCATTTTATGTAAAAAATGCTAGTAGCAAGGCGCAATCTTCCTAAAAATCAGACCACCCCATCACAAAAAAACCCTGCACATAGCAGGGCACCCATCACATATTAATTTTTTTAAAAATCAATTATTTATATAGTTATTGATTGATCACATCTACACCCTTTGGCGGCACAAAATTAAATTGAGTGCTAGCAATTGTTGTATTACGTTTTACATTAGAAAACCGAATAGTGGTAGTCTGTCCTAGGTTATCGTTTAATACCATCATAACAGGATTGCCGCTATTAAAGGCGATGCCCAAACTCTTAAAACTGGCATTGCTATTTTTTGGGTAAAGCACATAGTAATTTTTGGCAGAAATTGGCTGCGTCACAGTAAAGTTGGTGGCAATTTTGCTTGGGTCACCTGACAATAGTAAAGCAGGGGTATCACCCACTTGAGTATTGACATTTTGACGCGTGGCTTGGTTGAGATCTTTATCATAAATCCAAAGCGTATTGCCGTTTGCCACAATCAGCTGTGCTGCAGCGCCTTCAATCTGCCAACGAAATTGGTTGGGACGCTTGACTGACATCGTACCTGTAAAATTTTTGGTACCTTTACTTAGTCCTTTTGCGGTTGCCCCTGAGGTGCTTTGGCTAAAGTTTGCGCTCATGCTTTTGACATTGCTAAGAAGTTGGTTAAGGTTTTTTGCCGCACTGGCATTGTTCGCACTAGCGGCTTGTGCTGCCTGTAATCCTACCCCAAGTGGTGCTGTACTTAGTAAGAATACCGATAACGTGGCGGCAGCAGTTTTGTGAAAACTAAACATGGTCAAATCCTTCAAAAAGTTGTGGGGTCATTGCTGTGCAGAGAGACTGACTTATATGGTCAGTGGTTAATCTTCTCTATCTTAATATGTCGCAGCTTGACGGTACATTTTGTGGTAATTGCTTGGCAAATAGCCTTGACGTATTAACCTATTGTGTGTGTTCGCTATTGTCGCTGATTTTTTCTTACCCGACTAGAGGCGGGTTGCAATGATTTTGGCGCAAGTTGTAACAAATGTAACAAAAACTTGTTTGCAAGAAATTTTGTGTTGCGGCTAATGCCTTGATACCACTACTACGTTACAGTGTATGGTAAATTTTTTGGTTGTGAGTCAACATGACTTGGCTAGCGATGTATGGTATATGTATGGGATATAAAAAAACCCAATAAGTGCTACTTATTGGGTTTTGGTTAAAAATGCGCTTGGATTAAGACGCGTTTTCAACAAATACATAACGGCGGTTGAATTTACCTTTAACGGCAAATTTTACCACACCATCTGTCAAAGCAAATAAAGTATGGTCACGACCCATACCAACGCCTTCGCCTGCGTGGAATTCTGTGCCACGTTGACGCACGATGATGTTACCAGCAACAACTTGTTGACCACCAAATACTTTTACGCCAAGCATTTTTGGGTTTGAATCACGACCGTTACGGGTAGAACCGGCTGCTTTCTTATGTGCCATGAGTTAGCTCCTAGCGATAAATGGGTGATATCAAAGCCAGTCTTAGGCGTTGATTGATTTGATTTTTAGCAAGGTGTACCATTGACGGTGACCTTGTTCTTTGTGGTAGTGTTTACGACGTTTGTGTTTAACGATACGTACTTTCTCGCCACGACCATGTTCAACCACTTCCGCTTCGACTACCGCACCGGCAACCACTGGTTGACCGATTTTGATGTCTGCGCCGTCAACGACCATCAATACGTCTTCGATTTTGATGGTGTCGCCTTTTTCGGCTTTTAGCAATTCGACTTTTAACAATTCGTCTGGGGTGACACGATGTTGTTTACCACCACTTTTGATTACTGCATACATGTTGGTTGCTCCAAAAAACCCGTACACCGTGGCTACCAACAGCGATAGCACTTGTAACGGATACACAGGGAAATCTGCTTATGCTCGGCATAAACAGAGCCTTAAATAGATAAGGGCGAAATTTTACGGCTTTTTGACCAAAAAATCAATCAATTTTGCCAATGATTTGTAATGATGTTTTTGACTTTTAACTTGTGCTATGATTTGTGCATTTCCTTTAACCCATCAATGGCTTATACGCCCGCTCTATGAACTATTATTTGGTATTTTGTGGGACAAAATAATAACGCGTATTTGTTTGCCGTGAGCATAGTGAGCCCCTTATGTCTTGTAACAATGTCCAAGCGCAAGAAAGCGCGTCTAAACTAAACGATACCTTTGATACAAAAGATACGAACAGCAATCCGATTAGCTATGGCCAAATTCAGTCTATCGTCGCGGATGACTTTGCGATTATGGATAAGCAAGTATTCGGTAGCCTAAATTCCAAGGTCAAACTGGTGATGGCTGTTAGCCAACACGTGATTGACGCGGGCGGCAAACGTATGCGCCCCTTGATTTCGCTACTATGCTCGCGTATCTGTGAGGATAAACCGTTTGAACCAGCGATGCATTTGGGTGCGATTACTGAGATGCTACACACGGCGACTTTGGTACATGATGATGTGATTGATGCCTCAGGTATGCGCCGTGGTAAACCCACCGCGAATGCGACTTGGGACAACCCAACTGCGGTGTTGGTTGGGGATTATCTGATTGCACGCGCGTTTAATTTATTGGTTGGCTTTGGCTCGTTGCCGCTGTTACAGCTATTCTCTGATGGTACCTGTGATATCGCGGAAGGTGAAGTGTTACAGCTACAGCACCAACACAATCCGCAGGCCACCGAAGATGATTATATGAAAATCATCGACGGCAAAACCTCGCGTCTGTTTATGATGGCAAGCCAAGGCGTGAGTATCTTGCATAATCGCCCTGAGTTTGATGCGGCATTTGCTACGTTTGGGCAGCATTTTGGTAATGCGTTCCAAATCATTGATGATGTCTTGGACTTTACCGGTGATAGCGCAGTCTTGGGTAAAAACGTGGGTGATGACATTGCCGAAGGTAAACCTACCTTGCCATTAATCAAGGCATTGGAAATGACGAGCGGTGACACGCACGAAACCTTACGTCTAGCGATTCAAACTGGTGAAGTCAAAGATAGCAGCGAAATCATTGATATCGTCAAAGCCAGTGGCTCGCTTGATTATTGTCGCAATAAAGCCTTGCAAGAAACTGCCCTAGCACGTGAGGCGGTACTGACGTTACCAGAGTCACAATATCGCCAAGGTTTGCTAGACTTGATGACTTTAGCTAGTCAGCGTTTATACTAATTTCAAGATTAGTGCTTGTAACTTGGTTAAGGTTGCCAATGAATTGACTTTATCTGTACTAATTCATTGGTAACGTCATCAATTAGTCATTTCGCTTTGTTACAGTGGTGCCAGTTTTCATTGATGTTTAATCAGCGCACTGTGAATAACGAATGACCTCAACGACCCCACCCTTGATTGAATTCAAACCTTCCAAACATGCCGACTTTATGCATTCGGCCAAAGTGCGCACGCCAAAATACAAGTTTTATGTCGAAGTAGGCGGCAACCCCTATCATCCAGCAATTGTATTAATTATGGGGCTTGGGGCACAAAGCTTGGTCTGGCCCAATGAGTTTTGCTATGCCTTAATCGAAGCGGGGTTTCGCGTTATTCGCTTTGATAACCGCGATATTGGCAAATCCAGTAAGCTTAAGCACAAAAAATTGACCCCCGCTCATGATTCGCCCATTTATAAAGCCAAATTGCTGGGCAGATTCGGACTGGGTTTACCGCTTAAAAACCTGCAAACACCGTATGATTTGTACGACATGGCAGAAGATGCCTATCAACTGCTCAAAATGTTGGGCATCAAAAAATACTTTGTGATTGGTCAATCGATGGGCGGTATGATTGCGCAAATCATGGCGGTGCGTTATCCCCACCAAGTAGAAAAATTGGGACTATTATCCACCAGTAACAATCGACCTTTTTCGCGCCCACCCGCCATTGAAGCCATCAAGGCCTTTACCCAACCACTACCCAAAAGCCAAGACGCTGACGCATTGACCCAGCAGTTCGTGCAGACCATCAAGACCATCGCCAGCCCCGATTACTTTGATGAACAAGCGGCGCTTAGCAAAGCTAAAAAACTGTTTAAACGGCGTTTTTACCCAAAAGGTACGCAGCGGCAGTTACTGGCGATTTTGGCGACGGGGTCACTGGTCGATATTGACAAACAAATCTACCAGCCCACCCTCATCATTCATGGCAAACAAGACAAACTCATTCCATTTAGTCATGCCTATTCGCTTGCCAAGCATATTGCGCACAGTCAATTGATACTCATTGATGAGCTTGGTCACGATATGCCACTTGCGCTGATAGAACAACTGGCGAGCCAGTTTATCGCGCATTTTAGTTACAATGCGCAAATCAATTGATTGTGATGCGAAAATTAACTCATTGTGATGATAAGCATTTGCTCCCATTCAACCTTTAAATCGGCTGGGATTGGCAAATCTTTTTCAAAATAGTATTTAAAACTTGCCTTGACTTCCTCCCCTCCTTAAAATGAGGGGATTCCTTCTGCAAGACGGTGAAGCC
>CALAPG010000370.1 GCA_937889485.1 uncultured Moraxella sp.
CGTAGGTTTTGACCAAGGCGGCTTACTAACCGAAAAGATTAACCAGTTTCCACATTGCGTATTGTTACTTGATGAGATTGAAAAAGCACACCCTGATGTGTTTAATTTACTCTTACAAGTGATGGATCATGGCGCCCTAACCGATAACAACGGACGCACGGCGAGTTTTAAACAAGTGATCTTAATCATGACCACCAATGTGGGCGCCGATAGCATCAGTCGTAATAGTATGGGCTTTACCAAGCAAGACCACAGCCGCGATAATACCGAGGCATTAAAACGCGTATTTACCCCAGAATTTCGTAATCGGTTGGACGCGATTATCCAATTTAACCCACTGGATAAAAACGTGATTATCTCAGTAGTAGATAAATTTTTGGTAGAATTACAGGCGCAGCTTGATGACAAAAAAGTGGTACTAGAAATTGATGACGCGGTACGTGAATACTTGGCACAAAAAGGGTATGATCGCTTGATGGGAGCAAGACCCATGAACCGACTCATTCAAGATGAAATCAAAAAACCGCTGGCGGAGCAAATACTATTTGGTGATTTGGTCAATGGTGGGACGGTGTCTATTCGTCTGACAAAAGACAAGCAGGGCATTGAACTTATCACGGTTACCGAAAAACAGACTGATGATGTGTGATATCATACCTAACAGCTACTCAATCAGAAACTATATTGATGCTCTGATCATCGCAAGGCGCCTAATAAGCGCCTTTTTTGTGTCCGATAAGGGTGTGTACAGTAAGCTCAATTTTTTTGCGGTTATATAAGGTTACGGTATTTTCTAGACATAAAAAAACCTGCTAGCTGCAGGTTAATCTATTAGACACATTAGTGAGTGGTGGGGCTGAAGAGACTCGAACTCTTACACCTCGCGGCGCTGGAACCTAAATCCAGTGCGTCTACCAATTTCGCCACAGCCCCATGAGCTAACTCAGTGTTTGACTATGTGTCTTTGTGGTTGGCTATTATATAGAGTTTTAAAAATATGGCAAGTACTTTTTTTAAAAAAATGCAAAAAAAATGCAAAAAAGTGATTTTTTACTTTATTAAGCAATTTAGTGCGCTAATGATGGGCATAAGTGAGTTGGTTCGGTGATAAATGTGCTTGGCAAGTAGGGCATCTAGTACTGATTGGCAAATTTGATAGGCAAGGCTGTCCCAATTGTTAGTGTGACAAAAAATAGATTTGCTAATAATAGGTACCTCGGTTTGACAATGTGCCACCGCCCAGCCACGAAAGTCCTGCGCTTGGAACGGTAAAACGCCCGTTAGCAACTCGTAAAAAATAATGCCCAAACTGTAATAATCACTTCTTGGGTCTGGCACTTTGCCTGTAAAGCGCTCAGGGCTCATATAAGCGGGGGTGCCAGCGGTGTATTGAGTGGTGGGCGTCGTTGTGGGGGGGACTACAATAGCAAGACTTAAACCAAAATCAACCATGATGAGCTGAGGGTTAGGGGCGTTGGGGTTGGTGACGATAACATTGCTGGGTTTTAAATCTAGGTGCAAATAACCGATTTGGTGAAAGCGCTGCACCAACTGGCATAGTTGCACAAAAATACGTATTTTTTGGGCAACGCTTATATTAAAGTTGGCGCTGGTAATTAAGGTTTTTAAGTTGTCGCCCGCGTGATAAGACATGACAATATAAGGATAAGGCGCTAACAGATCGCTATTTTTAACACTTTCTTTAACATAACTGTTAACACAATCTTCTATTATCAACCCATGGTGCAGGGGCTGGCTGGTAGAGGCGGCGTACAGGGTTGGTATGCCAATGCGGGCGTGAACGCTAGGGTATGGCGCGATTGCCAAGGATTGGCAGCTTTGCAGGGTCATCACCTCTTTCTGTAACTGCTGCAGGTGGTAGGGGCGATAACCCTGCTGCAATTGCTTGATAAAAACAGGGATGGGCGCGTCAATCGCATCTTTTGGTTGGTGGCTTGCGTCAACTTGCTTTAGCCAATTTCGCTTTAGCAAGCCTCGCCAAAGTAAGCTATGGTTATGCTTGTTGCTAGCCGCTAATGGCTGTAAGTGGCTAAGATAGGCGCTGCTGTGTTGGGGCATGGGCATAACGGCGGATTATTTGACCGTTTTCCCTTCTATTAGCTGTTGGTATTTACGAGTGACGGTGTTGCGCCCCCAGCCTAGTAGGTCTGCCGCTTGTCCTTTGTGCTGGTCAGTATGATGTAAGGCGACTTCAAGCAGGCATTTTTCAAAGATGGGATAGGCGGTTTGTAAAATATCTTGTTGCCCTTTTGCCAATGCAATTTTTGCCCAATGCTGCAAGGGGGTCACCCAGTCTTGTGTAGGAGGTGCCTCATTGGGCGCGCTTGTTAGGTGGGTGTGCGGTGTAACGATGCTGGTGGGCGGTTTTTCTGCCAACGTGGCTGGCTTTGTCGCTAAGGTGGCGGCGTTGTCAAACGCGTGCAAAATCTCGGGTGGTAAGTCTGTTGGCACAATGGTATGACCTGTGGTCATCACTGTAAGCCAGCGGCAGGTGTTTTCTAGTTGACGTACATTGCCTTGCCACGGATAGTGCTGCAACATTGTCATAGCATGTGGGGTGATGGTTTTTGGTACAGTTTGGGTGATTTTGGCAATATGCTGCATAAAAAACTGGATAAGCAGGGGAATATCCTCTTGACGCTCACGTAGGGCAGGCAGTGACAAACGAATGACATTTAGGCGATAAAACAAATCCTCCCGAAATCTGCCTTGTCTGACCAGGTCTTCTAGATTTTGGTGGGTGGCGGCAATGATGCGCACATCTACTTTGATGGGTTTGAGTCCACCAACCCGATAAAATTCGCCATTTGCCAAGACCCGTAATAGTCGGGTTTGGGTGGGTAGTGGCATGTCGCCAATTTCATCCAAAAACAGCGTACCGCCATGCGCTTGTTCAAACCGTCCTTGTCGCGTATTGCTTGCGCCTGTAAATGCCCCTTTTTCATGTCCAAATAGTTCTGCTTCTATCAAATCGTGGGGGATGGCGGCCATATTTAGGGCGATGAATGGTTTGTTTTTTCGGGGCGAGTGTTGGTGCAGCGCACTGGCAATCAGCTCTTTGCCTGTGCCTGATTCGCCTGTAATTAATACGGTCATAGGCATGTGAGATAACCGCCCTATCGCTCGAAAAACTTTTTGCATGGCAAGTGATTGCCCGATAATGCCAGAGGGATGAGGAATATCGGGGTCAACATTAGCAAGCGCGCTGGCTGGTTGTGTGGCTGCAGGTTGGTGGTGCACGGCTGAGGCAGGGGTATCAGCCCCAAGCGCCGTTACAATTGGTGGGGCGTGCTGCTGGCTATGTTGCTGGTAAGCTTTGTTGACCACATGAATGGCATCCTCTAAATCAAAGGGTTTTGGTAGATAATCAAAGGCACCTGCTTGATAACTATCCACCGCAGACTGCACATCGGCATGTGCGGTCATGACAATGATGGGAATGCTAGAAAAATGCTGTTGAATTTTTTCGCTCAGCACAAGCCCGTTCATCATGGGCATGCGAATATCGGTGATAATAACTGCAGGTAAGTTGGCGGTTATCATGGGGGTATTCTTGAGATGCTCTAACGTTTGCCACGCAGTTTGGGCATTACCAAATGTTTTGACATCATAGCCACTATCAGTGAGGGTGTCTTCCAAAATCGTACGTAAGGCGCTATCGTCATCAATGACCCAAACCAAGGGTTGTGAGGGGGTGAACGTAGGATCAGAAACGGCTGTCATTGCTTTACCTTATTTTGAAAATTATGGTCGGTTATTGCACGGGTTGCTAAGATTATAACGATTATATTAGCGGCATTTTATATGTTTAGTATCATGCCAATTGCTACTAAGCTAAGTCAATGGTTAGCTGTAGATTGCCAAGGCAAAAAAATGCTAAAAACGGTTTCACCCACTTGTGAGTTTACTGTGACAAGTCCACCGTGGCGCTGCACGATATCTTGCACCAGCGCTAACCCAAGACCTGTACCTTGGTCACGACCTGTCACCAACGGATAAAAAATCTTTGGCAATAACTGGCTATCAATGCCAGTCCCATTGTCTATGATGTCGATACGTAGCACGCTTTTATGGCGAATTTCTCCAATGGTTTGTTGGTGATGAATGCGGCTACGCACAGTAATTTTGGGTTGATTAATGCAATTTTCATTAAGCGCTTGCGTGGCATTATTGAGAATATTGATAAATACTTGAATAAGTTGGTCTTTATCGGCAGTGATTTCTGGTAATGATAAGTCATAATCACGGCAAAGGCGAATGTGCGGGTGCTGTAGTTCGGTTAGGGTGAGGGCGTGCTGCAAGGGTTCGTGGATATTGAGTCTTTGCCAGTGTGGCAAGCTTGGGGTACCTAATAGCTGAGTAACTAAGTTATTGAGCCGACGTGTTTCATCCATGATAATTTGTAGGTAGGTGGCAATTTTTTTGGTCTTTTTTTCTAGGTTATCCGCTGTTCTCATTGTACGGCTGTTATCAGCTTGCAGGAGTTGTTGAAAATTTTTTTCCAACAGTTGGCTTGCGCCCAGTATGCCCGCCAAGGGGTTTTTGACCTCATGTGCCATATTACGAATGAGTTGACGGGTGGTATGGTGTTGGTCATGTAGGTATTGCTCTTGTTGGATACGACTTTCGGTGTCTTTTGCCCACATTTCGACCAAATAATAAAATCCTGTGGCAGTTTCTAGGGCTGATACCCCAAAATCTACTAAAATTGGGGCAGAATACTCTTTTTTGCTGAGCCCTAAAATGGTGCAATTATGGTGGATAAAGGTCTGGTGCATTTTTTTGGTGTTAGCAAACTGCTGAATCAGCGTGTTTTTGGCGTTTTCTCGTGCTTGAGCGTTGGGTGCTGGGGCAGGGCTGGCGTTGGTATCATGGTGAATCGGGGTTAATAGTTCAATAATATCTGCGTTGATAAGGTTTAGTTGGCTGATGGATAAAATTTGCTCCGCCGCGGTATTCATATACACACAGCGAAAATTGTCGTCGGCAATGATAACGCCTGTTAATAGGGTGTTGATGACAGGGGTTAATAAGGGTGTGTTTTCAAGGGGTTGTGAAGGCGTGTTGGGTGTTATCATTGGGGTTTTAGTCATTGGGTTGGGTAAAGTATGGTTAATTATGCTGCAATTACAGTGCCAATTATGGGCGCTAGAGTTGTTTTTTTGGGTGGTGTGGTGAGGTGTTATTGGGTTTATTATGCGTATGCTATACAGCTGCGTCAATGCGCTATGGTTGTTTTTGTTAGGGGAAAAGGGTAAGTAAAATTCAATCGCTATGAAAAAAGGCATGATATCAATCATGCCTTTTTATTTTTGATGAAGTTAGGCGCTTAGAACCATTTGTAGGTGGCAGATACAAAGGCGTTGATGCCTTTTTGGTTGTAGCCATATACGGTTTCGTATTCTTTGCCCGTGAGGTTGTTGAGACGGGTGTTAATGGTTAGGTTGGGTGTCATATAATAGTTGGCGGATAGGTTAAGTAGCGTGTAACTGTCTAGCTCGGCTTTGGTATAGCCATCAACTCGCTTACCTGTGTACTGAGATTCAGCGCGAATATCAAAGCTTGGCTGTTTGTAACCAATGTAGGCTAAGCCTATATTTTCAGCGATTGAAGCATCTTCGGTAACTATACCTTGATTGGTGTCTTCAATGCGTTGGTTTGTATAGTTTAAACCAAATAGGGTGTTGTTTAGTGTCCAATCAGAGGTGAGGCTCAGTCCTTTAATCTCACTTTCATTTCGGTTAACTGTAGTTGAATAAGATGAGTTCGCCAAGATCGGAAGAGCACACGTCTGAACTCCAGTCACACAGTGGTATCTCGTA
>CALAPG010000371.1 GCA_937889485.1 uncultured Moraxella sp.
CTGTAGACCATGGCGTCCTGGAAGGTGCCCACGGTCGAGACATAGGGCGCTACGGGCTGCGTGGCGCGCACCACCGTGCCGGCGCCGGCCTGTTTGCTGATCAGTCCCTCTTCGACCAGGCGGCGTGTGGCTTCGCGCACCGTGTGGCGGCTGACGCCGTGGGTCGCGCACAGCTGGGCTTCCGTGGGGAAGCTGCTGTGCACAGCGTATTCACCGCTTTGGATGGCATGGCGCAGCTGCTGGTAGAGCTGCTGGTAAATCCTCACCTAAAAGTGCTTGTGGTTCCACATCACTGTCAGCATCTGCGTCCGCATCACTATCAGCATCTGCATCATTTTCAGCATCTTTGAATTTTGCCCAAATCAACTGTCCATTTTCATCTTGGAAAACCAGACTGTTATCTTTAGGCTCAGCTGTTCCACTAAAGAAGCCTTCAATAACAATAGTCTCGCCATTTTTCAGACGTATGACTGCATTGGTACCCTCCCTATTCACTACCAATACATCACTGGCAGCCACCGCCAGCACTTGGGTTTTTTTAAAAAAACGAAAAGCGTTTAATAGCCCTTCTTCATCATCAGGTTCAACGCGCATTAATTGTTGGCGCAAAATATCACCCAGTTCTTGTCGATCGGGCAGGTGGCGATATTTTTCTCGAATAAAAGAGTCCAGCAATACAGGATAATTGACCAACTCACTGGCAATCCATGGGCTTGCCGCTAGCATGGGAATGAGTTTGGCAGTGGCGTCAGGATTTTCAGCAAACATCACCAAATAAATAGAGCGGCGACTCACTGACTCTAGCAGCGTGAGCAGCCTAGGTAGCGCTATATTGATGATTTCATTGCTGAGCCCAGACTGCAATAAGCCGTTGATTAAAATAGGATAAGCGGCATTAAGGCGACTTTTTGCCTCATCACTAAGACCTGTGATTAATTTGCTTTGCCAAAACTGGCTCAGTTTTTGTTTATTTTCGTCACTAAGCGCGTCGTCTAGTTCGGTGAGGTTGAGTTTATGGTCAATTTCTGGCTGATTGGCAGGCTGCTGGCGGTCATTCACTAAGTTATCAAACGGCCGTTTTACCTGCTCGCGGTAGTCATTAAGCTGGTTGATTAGCGCTGACCAATTAGCAAACCCTAGCACACTGGCAAGGTTGGCTTGGTCTTCGGGGTTTTGTGGTAAGCGTTGGGTTTGCTCATCATTGATGGCTTGAATACCATGCTCAAGCCTACGTAAAAAACGATACGCCGCGGCAAGCTGTTGGTGGGTATCGGCATCTAAGTAGCCGTGGTGGTCAAGCTGCTGCATAGCTTGTAGGCAGTTTTTGACCTTGATATCTGCCACACGCCCGCCATAAATAAGCTGAAATGACTGGACAATAAACTCAATATCACGGATACCCCCCGCCCCAAGTTTGACGTTGTCAGTGTCTTGGCGCTGCGCCACTTGGTTTTGGATAAGCGATTTCATCTCGCGTAGGGCGGCAAATGCACTGTAATCCACATAATAGCGAAACACAAACGGCTTAATAAGGGCGTGTAAGGTCTCAGTAAATGCCACGGGGTTAACGACTCTGGCTTTTAACCAAGCAAAGCGCTCCCATGCCCGCCCATGCTGGGCAAAATATTTTTCGAGCGCAGATAGATGAATGGCTAAGTCACTGCCATCACCCCAAGGGCGCAAGCGCATATCAATACGAAACACAAAGCCATCTTGTGTTTGCTGATCTAGCAGCTTGATAATCCCTTGTCCCCATTTGGTAAAAAACTTTTTATTATCAATTGACTTACTGCCTTTGGATTGATCGCCATTGGTTTCACCTTGACCTTGGTGAACAAAAATCAGGTCAATATCACTTGATAAGTTGAGCTCCTCGGCGCCCATTTTACCCATAGCAATGATTGCCAAATCATCGGGTTGTGGCTTGTTTTTTTCATCATAAAAAATTGGCTCACCATAACGCTGTATCAAGTCTTGATACATATAGTCTTTGGCAAAAATCAAGCAATAATCGGCAAATTTTGATAACTCCCACGTCAGCTGTTCAAGGGTGATTAGTCCTAGCGCATCTTGCCAAATCCACCGCATCATCAGCAAATTGCGAAGGTGGCGAAGCCCGCGCATCACTGCCACTTCATCTGCCACTTGGCACTCTTCATCTAGGGTATAATCACGAATTAAATCTTTGATGTGCTGAACGTCAAGCGTTTGCGACAACGGGTAGCTTTTTAAAAAGGCTTGGGCAATATGGGCTTTGGTTTGCCAAAGGTGAAAGCCAAACTTGCTTGCTTGCTGCAATATAGCGATTTGTTCTGGCGTCGGTAGTGGCGTGGGCATATGGTTTCCATAGATCAAATAAAACGGCAAGACAACCAAGTCATGCCTACTGCTTTGCACTGACCTTAAAAAAATGCCATGACTACCTAAGCGCAGGCATTGTTTAGTGATTAAGGCATTGCCGCAAAACTTATTACTTGGCCAAAGTTGCAAAGGTTCTAAACGTCCAAGCTTTTGGACGTTTAAGTTTCTAAATCTATTTTTAAGCTTCTAAGCGGCGTGGCATGACTTCTATAGCCTAGCATAATCAGCAGGTGATGCAAAATTTTTTAGTTATGAAATTTAGGAATGGAAAGGTCACAAAAATGTAAAGCAATTGTGGCGAACGATTGCTTTACACAAGTGGCTCATGACTAACATGACTTAAATGGTTATACCGACAATGTTTTGACCCCTGCGCTACCTGCCATCAGCAGTATATCGGCACGCTGCGCGGCAAATAAACCATTGCACACCACCCCCACAATGTTATTGATGTGCTTCTCCATGGCACTGGCATCTTGGATACTAAGGTTATAGACATCCAAAATAAGGTTGCCATAATCAGTCACAAACCCTTCTCGGTAGATGGGCTCGCCGCCTAATTTGACCAGTTCACGGGCGACGTATGAGCGCGCCTGTGGCAACACTTCGATAGGTAAAGGAAAGCCCACACCAAGCTGGTCTACCCACTTACTTTCATCCACCATACAGATAAACTGCTTAGAGGCCGCGGCGACGATTTTTTCACGGGTTAATGCCCCGCCACCACCTTTGACTAATTGCAGCGCCGCGTTCACTTCATCGGCGCCATCAATATATAAGTCCAGCGTACCTGTAAAGTTTAAGTCCATCACCTCAATGCCCAGCGCTTTTAGTTTATCCTCGGTCACTTTGGAGCTAGCAACCGCGCCTTTTAGATGAACGCTTGGTAGCAGCTCAATAAGGCAGTTGACGGTACTACCCGTACCTACCCCAAGAATCATGCCAGATTCAATGTATGTCAAAGCCGCTGCCGCGACGGCTTGTTTTTGCTGTTGCTGGGTGCTTGGCTGATTGGTGCTCATATATTTTACCTATTTTGATGAAAAAAAAATGCCATTAAGGGTGAATTAAAACTTAATGCGATGACCAACCCAACTTATTTTACCGCAAAAATACTTGCAAGCTAACCCCTAAAGTCCTAATCTAATAGCTTATCTTCAAATTGTCATCGCGTTTGACCCATTGCTATAGGAGCAATGGTTTTGCGTTTTAATATCAGGTTAATATTATGTTATCAGATTGGGTACGCCTTATTCTCCAAGCGACAGTCTACGATGCTGCCGTGCAAACACCGCTTGAACCCGCCAAAAAACTCAGTAACCGCCTTAACAACGACATTCGTTTTAAGCGCGAAGATTTTCAGCCCGTATTTTCTTTTAAACTGCGTGGGGCGTATAACCGAATTAGCCAATTAACCCAGCAAGAAAAAGCCCGTGGTGTGATTTGTGCCTCAGCAGGCAACCATGCCCAAGGGGTTGCCTACTCTGCCAGTCGCTTAGGGCTCAATAACGTCATCGTGATGCCCACCACAACCCCCGACATCAAAGTGAGTGCCGTCAAAGCACTAGGCGGCAATGTGGTACTAGAAGGTGACAGTTTTGATGAATCCAACCGCTACGCCATTGCCCGCGCCCAAACAGACGGTTTGACATTTATCCCACCGTATGATGATGCGCTAGTGATTGCAGGGCAAGGCACCATTGCCATGGAGCTCATGCAACAATGGCGCAAGATGGATTATGTATTTGTGGCAGTGGGCGGTGGCGGTCTTATCTCAGGCGTTGCCGCATTTTTGGGAGAAGTTGCCCCCCATGTCAAAGTGGTCGCCGTCGAACCTGAAGATGCCGCTTGCCTCAAAATTGCGCTTGCAACCAATGAGCGCAAACGCTTACCGCAAGTGAGCTTATTTGTCGATGGGGTGGCAGTCGCCCAGCTTGGCGAAATACCCTTTGATGTGGTAAGAATGCAAAAAAGCGACCAATCTGGCACCGTGGTAGAGCCCAATGTGGTCACTTGTAACAACGATGAAGTGTGCGCGGCGATCAAAGATGTCTATGAAGAAACTCGTACCATTGTTGAGCCTGCAGGCGCGCTTGCCGTGGCAGGTATGAAAAAATATATCGAAACGAATCAGCTACAAGACAAAAACTGTGTGGCAATTTTATGCGGTGCCAACATGAATTTTGACCGCCTACGCTACATTGCTGAGCGCACCGAAATAGGCGAGAAAAAAGAAGCCATTTTTGGGGTAACCATTCCAGAACACACAGGCGCTTTTCTAGACTTTTGCCGCGCCCTCAAGGGTCGCAATATCACCGAATTTAACTACCGCATCAACACCAACCCAAACCATGCAGACACCCGCGCCAGCATTTTTGTGGGGGTAGCCTTAAAAGAAGGCGAAAAAGAACGTAAAGCCATCAACACCTTATTGACAGAAGCAGATTACCAAGCGGTGGAGATCGGAAGAGCGTCGTGTAGGGAAAGAGTGTCTTCGCCTGTGTAGAT
>CALAPG010000372.1 GCA_937889485.1 uncultured Moraxella sp.
AAGTCAACAACACCATCGGTCAAGCCTTGCTTGCCAAAATGGTCGGCAAAAAACGTATCATCGCCGAAACAGGCGCAGGGCAACATGGCGTAGCAACCGCCACCATTGCGGCACGTCTAGGCTTGGAGTGTGTGGTGTATATGGGGGCAGACGATGTCGAGCGGCAAGCCATGAACGTGTACCGTATGCGGCTACTGGGCGCGACCGTTGTGCCTGTGACCTCAGGCACGCGTACTCTCAAAGACGCCATGAATGAAGCCATGCGTGATTGGGTGACCCATGTTGATACCACTTATTATGTCATCGGCACAGTGGCAGGGCCGCACCCTTATCCCATGCTAGTGCGAGATTTTCAAGCCATCATTGGTAAAGAAGCCAAATTGCAGCACCAACAAAAAACAGGCAAACTCCCTGATGCACTGGTCGCTTGTGTGGGCGGTGGCAGTAATGCTATTGGTTTATTTTATGAATTTTTAAATGATAAAGATGTAAAAATGTATGGCGTGGAAGCGGGCGGTGATGGGGTTGAGACAGGCAATCACGCTGCACCACTCACCGTGGGGCGCGTTGGCGTATTACATGGTAACCGTACATATTTAATGGCAGATGATGATGGGCAGATTTTGGGCACGCATTCGATTTCGGCAGGGCTTGATTATCCAGGGGTCGGGCCTGAGCATAGTTTTTTAAAGGACATCGCGCG
This sequence comes from uncultured Moraxella sp., assembly GCA_937889485.1. GTDB lineage: Bacteria > Pseudomonadota > Gammaproteobacteria > Pseudomonadales > Moraxellaceae > Faucicola. The sequence goes on from CALAPG010000372.1 coordinate 704, forward strand.
TGTGCAGTATGTGCCAATTACTGATGACGAGGCGATGCAAGGTTTTCGTGAATGTACCCAAAAAGAAGGCATTATCCCTGCGTTAGAAAGTTCGCACGCCATTGCCTATGCGTTAAAAATCGCCAAAACGATGTCAAAAGACCAGTCGATTATTGTCAATCTATCAGGACGTGGCGATAAGGACTTGCACACGGTCATGAAGCGCGATGGGATTGAAGTTGATTGAGATAAAACAGTCTTTTAATATAGCCAATAATTTCTAAATATATAGGCTGTTTAATATTTATGGCAAAAGATACTATTCCTATTGCGAAAAACCAAATGCGACGTAGCTTGATTAAAATAATTTATGGATATCCAAGCCCTAAAGACATAGAAAAAGTTACAAAGTATTTTGATACTCGCTGTGCCTATTGTGATTGTAAAATTGATATTAATAACCGAAAAAGGCATTTAGACCATCTGATTGCAGTAAGTGATAGTGGTACAAATGAGATTCATAATTTTGTTGTAGCTTGTAATATTTGTAATGGTGACGAGAAACGAGAACAGTCTTGGTTTGATTTTCTTAAAATTAAATGTAAAGACCAACCGAAAGAAGTTTTTCAACAGCGGTTACAAAAAATTGAGCAATGGCAAAATCAAGGTGAAATAAAGCAAATCGATGAAACTGTAAAGCAAGAAATCGAGCAAATTATCAATGAAGCTAAAGACCAATTCGATATTGCTGTCTTAAAAATGCGAGCATTAAAGAAACAAATTAGCGAAAAAGAAAACTTATAGTGAGAATTTTATGACAACCCGAATTGAAACCACTTTTGCCACTCTAAAACAGCAACACAAAAAAGCCCTAATTCCCTATATCATGGCAGGCGACCCAAACCCAGCCGTCACCGTTGAACTCATGCACGACCTAGTCAAACACGGTGCCGACATCATCGAAGTTGGCTTGCCCTTCTCAGACCCGATGGCAGATGGCGAAACTATTGCCTTAGCTGGCGAGCGAGCGTTAGCAGCAGGCACCAGCACCCGCGCGGCTTTGAATATGGTCAAACAATTTCGCCAAACCAACACCACCACGCCTGTGCTAGTGATGGGTTATCTTAATCCCATTGAAATCATTGGTTATAATAACTTTATTAGCCTGTGTCATGATGCAGGGATTGATGGAATTTTGATGGTGGATTTGCCACCGCAAGAAGCAGGCGATTTTACCCAAAAACTGGCAGATTCTGCCATGAATGAAATTTTCTTGCTTGCCCCAACCACCTTGCCAGCGCGCCGACAGCAAGTGTTAAAGCAGGGTAGTGGCTTTATTTATTATGTCTCGGTCAAAGGGGTAACAGGTTCAAAATCACTCGATACCGTGGACGTTGGTGAGCATGTCAACGCCATCAAAGCCGAAACTGCCTTACCTGTGTGTGTGGGTTTTGGGATTCGAGATGGCGCATCCGCCCGTGCCGTAGGGCAATATGCCGATGGCGTAATTGTGGGAAGTGAATTAGTCAAGCACTTTGCCGATGTCGGTGATGACGCGCAAAAAATTGCCATGGCAAAGGCAAATATTTTGGCAAAAATGGCTGAGTTAAGACAGGCGATTGATAGTCTGTAATGGGGACTAGTAGGGGCGAATTGTATTCGCCCTTATTAAAATTTTGGTTAAAAAATAATGCAGACACTTTTACCTTGCCATCCCGAAGCCTTACCAAAGTGGGCAAATTATCGGTGATTATGATGGGTCTGATGTCGAGATAGTGAGTTAACTGCATAGAACACCGCTCAAAAAATAGCATTTTCCCCCAAAATCAGTTAGCATAAGCACTATAAACTGAGTTTATGGTTGTTCACTCAAAAAATTTTATTTAAAAAAATGCAAAGGGAATCGTTATGAGCACTGATGTCAAACCGCAGCCAGTAGGACAAACACTTGAACAAACATGGCTAAAACGCCCATTACCCACTATCAAACCCCGAGCCAACACCATACTCACAGCGGTTGAAACTGAGCCGTCAACCCAGTGCCCCAACTGCAATGCCATCATCACCAACACTGCACTGATTTTTAATAACTACGTCTGCCCCTCCTGTGATGAACACTTAGCCATGAATGCGCGCACTCGCCTACAGTGGTTTTTTGATCAAGTGGATGAAGAATTAGGACAAGCTTATCAAGCAGGCAATCCGCTTGATTTTGTGGACAGCAAACCCTATCCTGTGCGTATGGCAGATGCCCAAGAAAAAACGGGCGAAACTGAAGCGCTCATCGTGATGAGAGGAACATTGCAACGACTACCCGTTATTGCTTGTGCGTTTGATTTTGCATTTATGGGTGGGTCGATGGGCTCAGTAGTAGGGGATCGTTTTGTATTAGCAGCAGAAACAGCTTTAAAATTAAAGATACCTTTGGTATGCTTTGCGGCATCGGGTGGTGCCCGTATGCAAGAAGGTCTACTATCGCTCATGCAAATGGCGCGCACCGCCGCCGCCATCGAAAAACTTAAACAAGCCAGCGTCCCTTACATCGTGGTACTAACCAACCCCGTATACGGGGGCGTGACAGCAAGCCTTGCCATGCTAGGGGATATCCATCTAGCAGAGCCCAAAGCCATGATTGGGTTTGCAGGCAAGCGCGTGATTGAACAAACCGTGCGTGAGGTACTAGGCGAGCCGTTTCAGCGTGCCGAGTTTTTGGTAGAACATGGCGTGGTTGATCAAGTAGTGCACCGTTTACAAATGAAAGACACTATTCATCGATTGCTCAAAAAAATGACATTTTACCGCTCATAAACTACTTTTTTATCAATGGTCTAACACATGCAAGATTTAGGGCGCTCCGCCAATTCAACTCCCACGGTCAACAGTACATTAACTGAGTGGCTAGACTATATGCAGCAAATTCATGTTTCTGCCATTGACATGGGACTAGAGAGGGTCATGCCTGTCTTTGCCAAGCTTTTGCTGCAAAAAAATCAGGCATTTGTTTTTACTGTCGCAGGTACCAACGGCAAAGGCTCCACCACAGCGACCATTGCACGAATTTGTGAGCAGGCAGGTTACAAAACCGCGTTGTACCAATCCCCTCATTTATTGGTATTTAATGAGCGTATCAAAATTAATGGACAAATGGTCAGCGATGAAACGCTGATTCAAGCGTTTGTACAGGTAGAAAACGCGCGCCTCGCGTGTGGGTTGACCTTGTCTTTTTTTGAAATGACTACATTGGCAGCATTTTTGATTTTTCAGCAAGCCAACTGTGAGGTTTGGGTATTAGAAATTGGGCTTGGCGGACGGCTTGATGTCGTCAATGTCATTGACCCAGATTTGGCAGTAATTACCAATATTGGTATTGACCATGTAGAATGGCTTGGGGATACCCGTGAAAAAATCGCCATAGAAAAGGCGGGTATTTTACGTCAAGGCATTACCTTGGTGTATGCCGAAAAGGATATGCCAAGCACCCTGCCGCCGCTTATTGCATCAGCGCAGGTCAACTTACAACAATATGGCAGCGATTATAGTTATCAACCCAATAGCGACCAATCACGTTGGCAATACACGAATGGCAGCGTTACTATGTCTTTGCCAACCCCTTCACTGTCGCTGCACAACACTGCCACCGCCATTACCGCGGTGATTGCCAGCCCATTGAGTATCACCCAATCGCACATCGAAGCGGCACTGCCAACGGTTTCACTGGCTGGTCGCTTTGATCAGCGCACCTTCTTTAACCGTCAGTGGTTATTTGATGTAGCACACAATGAACACGGTATGACGTTTTTACTCAGCCAATTAACCCCTTGGGTGCAACAATACCAACAGCAGCATCCACATGCCCATTTACACCTCATTATCTCCATGCTAGCCGACAAAGATATTTCCCCCGTATTGGCAAAGTTACAGCAATTTTCTCAAACCATAATGCCAATCTTAAGTGTTCATAGTGGCGTCATAAATCACCCAAGAGCCAGTAGCAAAGCCCGCTTGACTGAGGCCCTACCAAAATATTTTACCAACATACATATTTTTGATGACCTAGAAGCGGCAACCCAATCTGCCATTCGGCATAGTCAGACGCAAGACATTATATTGGTGTGTGGTTCTTTTTATACCATTAGTCACGTCTTAACCAGTAATATGATAGCCACAACCTGTTAAAAACCATCGAAATATTTATTATTGGCAAAATTTCAGTTAATATCTAGAAATTAGCACCAACCAGTGATTTTTTAGGTGAAGTATTGCCACTGCTGAAATAACTGCATGGCTTATTGGCTTATATAGCCCTCATAAAAAAATCGCGACTATATCACGACTAAACTCTAGGATTATTGAGATGAAAATTTCAAAGCAAGCTTTACTTGGCACGTCAGTACTTTTAGGGGGTAGTGTCTTACTATACGCGACCGTTCAGCAAGTCTTACAAGAGCCGACCACGGTCAAAAACCCTAACAACAAAGCGCCTAGTACGGCAACATTACCCGTAGCTAGCAGCCCCCCAGCAATTACCAACGCCCCCTTAACCGCGGATTTACAAACTGAAAAAAACCTTTTGGCGCAAAAACAAAAAGAGCGTGAACAGCGCGTGCAAGCACAAGAACAACAAGCGCAGCAATACCTTACCGAACAACAACGCATTGAAGCTGAAGCCTTGGCACGTAGCCGCGCAGAAAATCAGCTATATGCCACCAAAAACACAGCTGCCGCAAGTGCTGCTGCCACCGTCATCACCCAGCCCGTGGTCAAACCAAGACCCCTCGAACCTGCATTAGCTACCGCCCCTACTATTAGCCCTCAAGCTACTGCCGCGCCCGTTGCCCCTACAACCAAAACGCCGCCCCCAAAAGCAATAACAAACCCACCACCCGCTGCACCCACAGCCCACCAAGTAAAAGCAGGCGAGGGATTAATCAGCTTATCTCGCCGCTACAACATACCCGTAGAAGTACTGGCAACGGCAAACAACTTGGATAAAAACAGCAGCTTACACGTTGGTCAAAGCCTCACCTTACCATCACAAAACCAAATTAACCAACTTGCCCAGCAAGCCAAACAACGTGAGCAGCAGCGTCAAATTGAATTACGCCAAAAACAACAAGAAAACGACCGCAAAAAGCAAACAGCCCTGCAACAGCAGCAGCAAGAAACTTTGCGTAAACAACAAGCTGCTAAGCTAGAAGCAGAGCAGCGCCAACAAGCCTTGGCACGCAAACAACAAGAAGCAGCACAAAAAGAACAAAAACGCCAACAAGACATTGCCCTTAAAAAACAAGAAGCCATCCAAAAAGCCCAGCAACAACAGCAATATCAAGCCGCGCAAGACAAACTTAAACAAGCACGGCAAATTGTCAAAGAAACCGATGCCAAAGGCAGTTTTGGCGTACAAGTAGCGCTTGCCACAGACCAAAAAAAAGCACAAGAAATTACCCAAAAATTGCAAGCCGCAGGCTACAAGGTTAAAACCACCCAAACCAGTCGCGGCGTACGCATTGTAGTAGGACCGGAAAAAGGCAAAGTCGCAGCACTTGCCCTCAAAGACAAAATTAACAATGATAGCCGTGTTGATGTCAAAAATGGCTGGGTTTTATACTGGTAACTTACCAAACACTCCCAAAACTCAGCCCCTTTAGCCCACCCAATAACAACCCATATCCCCCAATCAAGCGACATAAAATGTCGCTTGATCATGCTATGCCCTTGTCACCAACCAAAAAATCATCAATAATAGCAGCATGCTTAGGAGTCTATCTAAGCATAAATCTTAACCCTACTTTCTTGTAACAAGCGTGCGTAACTATTGTGGTAATTTTCTTAGCTTTAACCTTTGTGGTCTTTACCCTGCTTATTTTTAGCCTAAAAAAATCCCCCGCCCAACCCAAGCTATCCTCACCAACAACAAAAAATGACGACCTTAGCGTCTGGCCATTTGAGCCTATGCCAATCATGACCCCCACCGAAATCATATTTTTCAATAAACTACAGCAAGCGCTACCAGAGCTACTCATCTTTGGTCAAGTGCAGCTATCACGCATCATCAGACCTAATCCCAACGCCAATCAGCAGTTTTGGTTTAACCGTATATGCCGCATGAGTATCGACTATGTACTCGTT
>CALAPG010000373.1 GCA_937889485.1 uncultured Moraxella sp.
AGTCAAAAGACAGCACCTTTGGCTTTAGCGGCTTGGACGGTGTGCCCATGGGAACCAGACCAGGGCATCTAGATGCGGGAGTGATTTTGTATATGGTGGAGCAAGGGTGGACGCTGGCACAGATGAACCAATGCTTGTACAAAGAATCGGGACTACTGGGCTTATCTGAGCTTAGTAACGATGTACGTGACCTACTTGCCAGTACAGATGCACGTGCCCAGTTTGCCATTGATTTTTTTGTCACCCATGCCGCCAAAGAAATTGCCAGCTTGATGGTCAGTATGCAGGGCTGTGACGCGTTAATTTTTACCGCAGGCATCGGAGAGCAATCGCCCATTATTCGCCAAAAAATTATTGAGCAGCTAGCCTTTTTGGGTTTTGAGCTTGATGCCACCTGCAATCATCATCTAGACAAAACGCTGCCCATTATCAAGATTAATCACAGTGATGATAAACAAGTTTTTGTTATTTTTACCGATGAACAGCTTGAGCTTGCCCTGTCTTATAGCGCGCTAGCGTAAAATAATGTTGAGCAAAACACCTAAATCTTGGCAACTCATACGGTATCACCCAGCATAGCCAAATGTTGGGTCGACACAAACAATTTCGACAGGCTATTTTTAATGCGAAATTAACTAATCCATTACAAATATTAACAGAAAATAACGCAAAACATGGTTTTTGTTGGGGGTATTGTATTTAAGATATCTGGGTTTCATGGTATTGTAATATCAAGCAGACATACTAGTTACACGGCGTATACGCGTCTGTAGCTGGCGACAGTTAACGGTCTGCCCACACGCAATTTCCCATTGGTAAAGCTTAGAGAGGTTTATGATGAATAATGATTTTATGGATAACTTAAAAGATGGTTCACGCCATATGTATGCCCCATGGTCACGTTTTAACCAAGCCATGTTAAGAAATGCAGAGAAAATGACTGATTTCTCGCTTGAAACCATGCGTCATTATTCTGAAATAGGGCTTGAACAGTTGCGCAATGTTTCGTCCGTTGACTCACCAGAAGCGGCATCGGACTTTAGCCAAAAACAAACCGAATTACTCAACCAACTTGGGCAAAAAATGCTATCAGACGCCCAACGTCTTACTGAGCTTGGCAATGAAATTCGTAACGAAGTCATGACAGCGATGAACGAAATCTATACCCAAAATGCCAGTAGCGTTCAAACAGCCATGGAACAAGCCGCTAGTAATGCCTCAAAAACGGCAGATGATTTTAACCGCAAAGTCAATGAAAATATGCACAAAGCAGCCAACCAAGTGAGTGAAGCGGTCAAACAAACCACCCAAAATATGAACAAAGCCGCCTCAACCATGACCGCCGCTGCCACCAAAGCCGCTGACGAAGCTGTCAATACCAGCGCCAAAGCTGCCGAAGCAGTCATGGCAAAAACCACGGCAAGCAAAACCACGCCTGCCGCCAAATAAGCAGAATTTTGTGGCAACTGCCGCTGGTTTTATGCATATTTATCTAGCTTTATTTAGATGGGTGGTACAGTGCAATCACTGTGCCGCCAAGTCTTTTAATTGATACGTTACAGGCAACTGTATTACAGTATTTTTTATTCCGTAATTAAAGATTTAACGCACGTTGGGACTCATTATGGCAGAC
>CALAPG010000374.1 GCA_937889485.1 uncultured Moraxella sp.
GCGCTAGGGTGATGGGATTACAAGACACATACACAATGCGTTTGGCGTTAAATTTGTCCAAATACTGCATTACTTCAAGTGCCCCACTTCTTGGCGGGTCAATGAGTAAAGCATCCACTTGCCCAACCCAAGGCTCGGCTGAAAAATCTTTGGTCAAATCTTGGGCAAAAAAGTCGGTATGGTGTAAACCGTTGGCAGCGGCATTCATTTTGGCGCGCGCTGTCATCTCTTCACTGCCCTCAACCCCAATCACAAAGCCCGTTTCGCCCACGCTCGCCGCCAGTGGTAGACTAAAATTGCCCAACCCACAAAACAAATCTAACACGCGCTCACCTGCCTGCAAATCCAATAAATCCACCGCAAGTTTGGTCATCTTTTGATTCACTGACAAATTGACTTGAGTAAAATCTAACGGCGAAAACTCAAACGTTACCCCAAATTCTGGCAAGCGATAAAACAAACCACCTGTGGGTGGCACGGTAAGGCTACTAGGACGCGCGGCTGGGTCATCGATTCGGCAGACCGTATCACTGCCTTTAGATTGTAAATACAGCTGCCAATCACGTTTGGCAAAAAAGTCTTGTAGTTTTGCCAAGTCCTGCTCGCTAAGAGGTGCCATATGACGCACAATCACCGCCACAGATTTTTGGCTATCGGCAACATCCCCAAGCGTTTCACCCATTGCCACTTCAAGCTGGGCAATATCGTCTCGTCCATCAAGGTCACTGATTAAGGCTTTTAGGTCATTAATCTCAAAGCCAAGCCGCGGGTCTAACACATGGCATTCATTGAGGGCTGCCAAAAAATTGCTAGCGCGCTCGCGAAAACCGACCAAAGCGGTGCCTTTTTTCTCCACATAGCGCACTCCCATACGCGCTTTGGTACGATAACCCAAGCGGTCTGCCACTAGCGGCGCTAGCCAATGCTCAGGTTGGGTATGGGCATGATGGGTCAATAGCTCTGCCAAAACCGATTGCTTAAAAGCAATTTGCCCCTCAGGTTGCCAATGCTGCAAACTACAGCCGCCACATACCCCAAAATGCGGACAAGGTGGGGTAGTGCGCTCAGAATTTGGGTTTGCCAAGACTTGAAGCGTATCACCTTCTTCCATATTTTTACGGCTACCCGTGATTTTGACGCTCACCGTCTCATTGGGTAAAGCAAAACTGACAAACACTTTTTTGCCTTGTTTGTCTTGCAGGTGCTCTGGCTGGTCACCATACGTTGCCACGCCGCGTCCGTCATGGGCAAGATTGGTAATGGTTAACGTCACGGGCGCGGCATCTTGTAGCCGTTTACGCACACGGGCGGTGGGTTTGATTTTTTTGCTAGGATTTTTGGTAAGTGGCGTGCTAGTCACAGAAAAATTAACGGGGTTTGACATGTATAAAAAAACCTATGGATTGGATGCAAATATAATGGGCAAAAACACTCAAAAAATTGCGCTTATAATAGCCTAAATTACGGTTTTTTAACATCTAAACAGCCACAACGTAAAACGCCCACCCAAAACCCCTTTTTTGTCCCAACATTTTTTAACCAAAATCCCCCACTAACTCAGCATTTTGCCTGCCAAAAACTGTGCTATGATGACAGACTACCGTCATAAATCAGCAGGGTAACATGACCATCATGCACGAACTTGAACTAAAATTTGCGGTGCCAAGCTACACCCAAAACTCACTAAAAAAACAAATAGATACCAAAACGGCTCATCAACAACGGCTCTGCGCCTATTATTTTGACACCCCAGACCAAGCCTTAGCCAAAGTGGGGATTGCCCTGCGGATTCGCTACGAAAATCAGCAGTGGGTACAAACCCTCAAAACGGCAGGCGATGGCATTGCCAAACGCATTGAACTAAACGCCGCCTTAGCACTCACCGCCGACCCCGATACCCTAGACATTAACACCCTAAAGCCTAATCTAGCGCTCATTGACCATCCCCAAGTGCAGCAGCAGCTCATGCACATCATGCCAAGCCCCCAGCTTACAAGAGCACTAACCATCCAGTACTTTACCGACGTTGCGCGTACCACACGGGTGGTGAAAAAAAATAACAGTAGCATTGAAATAGCCTATGACCTTGGCAAGGTATGTCAAGGCGCACAAACTGCCAATCCTGACGCTGCTGTTACACCAACGCCTAACGACGTAGCACGCATTCATGAAATTGAATTTGAACTACTAGATGGGGAAGTGGCAGACCTCATTGACGTGGCAAAAACTTGGTGCAAACGCTATAAACTGTCGCTGTCAACTGTCACCAAAGCCCAGCGTGGTAGCTTGCTACTAGCCAACCAAACCTACGCTGCACCTGTCAAAGCCGACTTAACAAAACTGCAACTCAATCCTCGTATTAGCGAATTTGCTTTTTTGCAAGCAGTCATCAACAACTGCCTACTACAAATCTTACCCAACGCCACGGCGATTGCTGAGGGCAGCGATGACGGCAACTTGGTGCACCAACTACGAGTGGGGATACGTAGGCTACGCACCGTGCTCAAAGTCTTTAAATTTGCGCCCACCTACGTGGATCCCAACTGGCTGTTGGTGCTCAAACAGACCTTTAGTATTTTGGGCGAATACCGTGATCAAGAAATTTTGCAAACCAAAACCCAACCCATGCTAGAAACCGTGGGTGCACCGCCTGTGAGTTGGTCAACTAAAGTGCCTATTATGCCCATCGATGCAGTACGTGCCAATGATTTTCAGATTGTACTACTAGAATTAATCGGTTTTACCCATCTGCCCGCACCCAAAAACAACCCCAAAGCCAAACCCACTGTCCGAAAAAAACTGAAAAAACTATTTAATCGCGTGGCAGTCGCAAGCGAGCACTTTGCAAAACTCGACACCGAAAGCCAGCATAGCGTGCGCAAAAACCTAAAGACCCTACGGTATATAAGTGAATTTGCTGCCCCCCTATTTTTGACCACAAAAACCAAAAAAACCACCAAGAACAAAAAGCCGCATCACCGCGCCAAAAATACCAGCAAACTCACCGCCTTTTTACAATACCTTGAACCTGCCCAAGACGTACTTGGCGAGTACAACGACAACGTAGTCGGACACGCTCGCTACCTAGAAAAATCAAAAACAGACGCCAGCGCGCTATTTGCCGTGGGGTGGTTTTGTGGTCGAGAGCAGGCAAGCGCAGAACACTGTGCTACAAGCCTAAAAACGGTCAAAAACGCCCCCGTATTTTGGTAGCTTAGGGTTTTGGCAAAAAATCTTTAGCAAAAAAACCGCCAGAAATAGTCAATCATTTCTGGCGGCTTAAGAACCGACCTCTACAGGCGGCTAAGATGACTTAGTTACCATAAACTTTTAGGCGTTTTTCAAGGGGTTCAAACTGTTTGTCACCTGCAGGCGCACTGATACCACCAAACACCATCTGTGCCACTAATTTCCACTGTGCATCAATCTGCCATGTTTGGGCGACTTTTTCATCAATCACGCCATTATAATGTTGTAAGTTGGCGCCAATATCAAGACTTGCCAAAGCATTCCAAATAGCGTATTGGTGCATAGCACTGGCATGTTCTGACCAAGTAGGGAAGTTTTGTGCATACAATGGAAACTGCGCCTGCAAACCTGCCACTACTGCTTGATCTTCATAAAACAAAATAGTGCCTGCGCCTGCTTTAAACATTGCCATTTTATCGGCAGTGGCTTTAAATTTTTCGTCATTATTGATCATCGCGCGTAGCAAATCTTCGGTTATCTGCCAAAGTTTTTGGTGATCTTCACCAAATAGTACCACCAAGCGGCTCGACTGTGAGTTAAAAGCTGAAGGGGTGTGCAGCACCGCGTGCGAGATAGCCTCTACTACCACGTCTTTGCTGGTGGGAAGCTGGTCATTGAGCATATAAATAGAGCGGCGAGTTTTGGCAATCTGGTGTAACGTGGTTAAGGACATGGTTTTCTCCAATTTGTTATTTTAATCGCTAGATAGCAAGCGCTAAAAAACAGCGATAAGGTCAAAAAGTTACCCAGACAT
>CALAPG010000375.1 GCA_937889485.1 uncultured Moraxella sp.
ACCGTCAACCAATTTGGCAATCGCTTGCGGTTGGTCGCCTGACGGCTCAAATTCGGTGACCATCTCAAAGGGTTTACTAGATATTTGGGTGCCACTGGCATTCACCCCTGTGATTTGGGCGTCATCTTGGATTTGGCGGGCAAGCTGGCTTAGTTCACGCTCGGAGCGAGAGGATTCGGGTAGGCGCATTTTTGATTCTTTTTGTTGTGAGTAATGAAAAAATAATGGGGCTGATTAGGCAAAAATTAAAGCACGGTTGTCCAAAAATCAACAAACCATGGCACAATTTCATGCTCCCAAACACCCAAAACCATTAGTTTAAATTGTAAAAATACCTTATAATACGCCGTTAACCTCACTTAATCATTTTGCAAACTTGCTCGTTTTGGCGATCGGCTGAACGTGACTTTCTATTTTTGCTTTGTTGTTGCTTTAAAAATATAAAATAGAGATAGGTTTGCAAAGCGATTAATTTCTTAACTATAGGAAAATTAATATGCGTGAATATCAACTTTTTACCTCTGAATCAGTGAGTGAAGGTCACCCAGACAAACTCGCTGACCAAATCTCCGATGCCATTCTTGATGCCATTCTTGAGCAAGACATCCATGCGCGCGTGGCGTGTGAAACTTTAACCAAAACAGGCGCGGTGGTACTTGCAGGTGAGATTAGCACCCATGCCAACGTTGATTTTGAAAAAATCGTGCGTGACACTGTGCTGCGCGTGGGCTATAACAGCTCAGAGCTGGGTTTTGACGGCGCGACCTGTGCTGTCATCAATATGATTGGTAAACAGTCACCTGAAATCGCCCAAGGTGTTGACCGCGCGCGCCCCGAAGATCAAGGCGCTGGCGACCAAGGCTTGATGTTTGGCTATGCCACCCATGAGACTGATGTGCTAATGCCTGCTCCGATTCAATTTTCGCATCGCTTGATGGAGCGTCAAGCTGAGCTGCGCAAAAATGGCAGCTTATCTTGGTTACGCCCTGATGCCAAAGCACAGGTAACCGTGCGGTATGACGGCGACAAACCTGCCTTTGTGGATGCGCTGGTACTATCTACCCAGCATGACCCTAGCATCTCACAAAAAGACTTGTATGAAGCGGTGATGGAAGAAATCATCAAGCCTGTTATTCCTGCCGATATGCTGCACAAAGACACCAAATTTCATATCAACCCAACGGGGATGTTTGTGATTGGCGGTCCTGTCGGGGATGCAGGTTTGACAGGGCGTAAAATCATTGTCGATACCTATGGCGGTATGGCACGGCATGGCGGCGGTGCATTTTCGGGTAAAGACCCTTCAAAAGTTGACAGAAGCGCGGCGTATGCAGGGCGCTATGTTGCCAAAAATATCGTGGCAGCAGGACTTGCCGAGCGCTGTGAGATTCAAGTGAGCTACGCCATTGGGGTGGCTGAGCCAACCTCCATTGCGGTCAACACCTTTGGCACAGGTAAGATTGCCGACGAGCAGATTGTTGGCTTTATCCGTGAGCATTTTGACTTACGCCCTTATGGCATCACCCGTATGCTAAACCTATTACAGCCAATGTATGAGCAAACCGCAAGCTACGGTCATTTTGGGCGGACAGGTTCTGAAACTGCTTTCACGTGGGAGCGTACCGACCGCGCCGCGCTACTGAGAGCCGATGCAGGTTTATAATTTTATAAACGAAAGACATGAGTGGTGGGGTGCGTTTTACGCACCTTTTTAACATTGAGTGTTAACATTGAGTGGATTGTAGAGAAAAATTATGACAGAAAACACCAACCAAATCACTGAAGAGATGCAGGCGTTTTATGAACGTGCCGATGAATTTATCAAACTTGCCAATGAACTACGCAGCGATGATGCTCATGCAGGCAAAATCAATGCATCCATGCTGTATGCGGTAGCAAGGTTTAGTGCATGGACTGCCGCCACAGGCTTTGTCAAAGGCAGTGATTATGCCAAAGAAAAACAAGATATCCTTGAACACTTTACCAAAAACTTTGAACGCATGCTCTCTGACAACATCGATGATTATGCCGAAAACTTCCAAAAATATATGCAAATTGGCAAATCAGACGCTGATGAGCTTCACTCCCACTAACACCGTGGCGTTGATCACAAAAAGCAGGTTAAAAACCATAACGCGGGCTTTTCCAAAAAGATCGGTGTAAGCCCCTGTTACTCAATCAGCCGATAAAATACCAACCCAATCACTAAAGCTATCATCACGATGATAGCCACTCGTTTCACCCAGCGGGGTATCAGCGGTACAGTGATGCCTTCTTGCGCCAAATGGTTATCGAGCCCTTTTTTTAAGTTATCAAAGCCGCTATCAGTTGCTGCAGGCGTATCAATGCCAGACGGCTCATCGGTCAATTGGCTTTGTTCATAACGATCAATGTCTTGTTTGGCTTGTTCTAGGCTAATCCCTTGCTCTTGTGCGTGGGTTTTTATCGCAATAACATAATTATGTTTGTCCACCAGTTGACGGATATGTTTTGGTAACGCTGCCACGTGGTTTTCCCCTAGTACCCTTATTAGAGCCCCATTATTTAACCAATCCTGCCCGAAATATGTAATTTTTTGTAAAAAAATCTTACTATTTGCTGCTATTAATTAGCCCTTTATTTGTTAACCACATATTGCGTCCCACAATTATGCGATATCTGCGCTATTTGTATTCATATTTTGCATAATATTATTTTTTCTTAATTTTTATAAAGTTTTTCTTATAAAGACAAGTTGAAAATTTATCGCTATACTAAATTTTAGATCAAACAAAGGTACTGATTTGCCCCACCTAGGTACCCTTTAACCACTCTATTAGAAGCCACTTTTTATACCACTGTTCATACAAAAAGGAATGACTATGACTATAATTTCTGCAGGTCGCAAGTTCCGTGACGCTATCGAATCTGAAAAAGCCCAAGGGCGTCCCCTTCAAATCGTGGGCACCATCAATGCCTACACTGCCATGATGGCAAGCCAAGTGGGTCATAAAGCCATCTATCTATCTGGCGGTGGCGTTGCCAATGCGTCATTTGGTTTGCCAGATTTGGGGATGACCAGCTTAAATGACGTGTTGACCGATGCCACCCGTATCACCAACGCGGTGGACACGCCATTATTGGTTGACATCGACACGGGTTGGGGCGGTGCATTTAACATCGCCCAAACCATCAAACAAATGGAAAAAGC
>CALAPG010000376.1 GCA_937889485.1 uncultured Moraxella sp.
AACAGCATAGCAAGCAAAAGGGTAGGTGATAACATCAATACAGTCACTGGCATCGGGTGCAAAATTAGGGTTGTTGGTGGCGCATTAACTTGGCAATCATGGCTTGCAATAACTGATATTCTTTGATATCAAGCTGTAACCTGCCAAGCAACCGACTAAGCCGCTGCGGCATAACTTTTGATTGTTCGGGGTGATAGATATCTAGCGCAACCAGTAACTGGAGTAGGCGCTGCTGTAATTGCTGCTGCTGTTGGTGGGTCATGGGTGGTTCATCCCACTGCTGGCGAAAATTGAGATAAATAGACTTCTCTACGCCCGCTGCCTCGTGCTCATCTGGGTGTGAGGCAGCAGCAAATTGTTGTTCGGCTGTCTCAAAAAACACACTGCTAATGACCTGCACCGCCGCCGCCACATTAAGCACCCCATAATTGGGATTGGCAGGGATCTGAATATGATAGTCCGCTAGCTGTAATTCTTCATTAGTCAGCCCGCGGTCTTCGCGACCAAATACAATAGCAAGCCGCCATGACTGTGGCATGTCAGTTGACGGTTCAGAGATTGACGTGGGCTTGTGTGTAGAGATTGCCAAAAAATTCTGGGTCATCAGCGTGGCGGCTTGGCGCGGCGTTAACACAGGTTTTGGGATATGGCGCTGGCGGCTACTGGTCGCAATGACCCAATGACAATCTTGCAGCGCCTCTTCTAAACTATCACACAACGTGAGGTTGTCTAAAATATGAACAGCGCCCGCTGCATGGGCGTAGGCGTCATCATCTACAGGCAATTTGGGCGACACCACCGTCAAATGCGAAAGCCCCATGGTATACATGGCGCGTGCTGCCGAACCAATATTGGCAGGCAAGGTGGTATTGACCATTACCACCTTGATACCCGCTAAAAAATGGGACATTAGCATCGCTAGGTTAACATCTGGGTTGACATCTAAACTTGATGAGGTATTTTGGGTTGCCATTGGTAAAACAGTGGGTTTTGACATGAAAATTAGTCTTGCTCAATTAAGGATAAAATTTCGGTATTAACGGCGCGGCATTCGGTAGTGATAGCAGCAATGAGGTCGCCTTGTTGCATGATATGCCCTGCGCGGCAGTGTTCTTGTAGTTCATGGCATAGCGTGGTAAGCGGTTCTGCACCCAAGTTGCTACTCGCGCCCTTTAGACTATGTGCTGCCTCAAAGCCTGCACGATTATCCGCTGCGTGAAAAGCGGTAGCCATCTCTAATAACCGCTGCTCACTATCTGTAATATAAGTGTTCATCAGCGCCACAAAATCTTCCGCTAATAACGCTTTTAAGTCATCAAACTGCGCAATACTGATATGAGAAGGTGCTAGCATAGATACTCCTTTAAGTATGGCTTATTCAGACTTGGTTTTTGGCTATGTTGCCAGACCTTGCCATGCCTTGGTTACGCCTTATGCCGCAATCAATCACAAACACAATAGGCCAGCCACCTAGCCAAAAAAATAATTGCCTTAACAAAAGCCCTAAAATTATAGCGTATTTGCTAAATAAAGCCAAAAAATTGTTGTAGCAAGCTTAAAAATGCCAGATTATTTTAACGTTTAATTAAAATGTAAATGCAAATTTTCAGGACTAACCAAGGCTTTTAATTGATTAAAATTTTCTTCATTGGGAATCATCTGCCAATGAGCAGGCATATTGATGTTGGCAATAGCAAATTCATTATAAACACACAGATTGAGCGGTACGCCCATCTGCACAGGGGCGGACGGAGCGTCAAAGGCAACATCCTCAGTCAGGGTGTTGGCTGATGGGTGGCTAAGCTGATGCGATAAATAATGGATGGTTGACTGATTGGCGTTGGCAAGCAGCTGCTGAATTTGTTCAAACAATGCCATATCATCGCCCGCGATTTTGATGCTAATTTTTTTGAGCCAACGCTTGCGGGCATCGGTTAAGGTCATCACATCTTGCAAAGTGGCAAAAAACTGCCCGTCTCGCTCACGAATCGAGCCATCTATGATGACCACGGTTTCAACTTTGAGTTTGTCTTTGACCCGTGCAAAGCGCTCGGCATAGCAGCTCACCTCGATGCGTCCTGTGCCATCATCTAGGCTAATCACCGAACGATTACCAAAGTTTGCCACATCAAGGATTAAACCTGCAAATAAAGCCGTTTCGCCATAGCTGGTTTCGCCCAGTGCACCGATGGTTTTTGGGGTATAGCGTTTGAGCTCATCGCGGTAACTGTCAATCGGATGACCTGTAAGGTACAGCCCCAGCGTGTCTTTCTCGCCTTTTAGGCGTTCGGCATCGCTCCACACTGGCTCGTGTGGTAGCGGTGGGGGCGCGGTAACTTCTTGAATATCGTTAAACAAGTCGATCATACCGAGGTTGTCGTTGGCGCGCTGCTGCTCTGCTGCCTGCACCGCATTGGGTAATTGCGCAAACAGCGCCCCACGGATTTGGTAGGCTTGGTCACTGGGCAAGTCAGGTCGCAGTGCTTGGGCAAAACTGTCAAAACAGCCTGCTTTGACCAGCGCTTCAAGGGTACGCTTATTGACTTTTCGGGTGTCCACACGGCGACAAAAGTCATATAAATCTGTGAACTCACCGCCTGTGCGCCGCGCCTCAACAATGGATTCAACCGCGCCTTCACCCACGCCTTTGATACCGCCAAGCCCATA
>CALAPG010000377.1 GCA_937889485.1 uncultured Moraxella sp.
ACTGTCAAAAAACGCCTTGACCATGGCTTGGGCATCTTGATTAAAGCGTAATGCATCGGCATTGGCGCCGCCGCCTGGCAAAACTAAGGCGTCATAGTCATCTATTTTGGCATCAGCCACCAATAAATCAGCATCAAAATGGTCGGCAGGATCGGTGTGATTTAGTCCGCGTACTTGTTTTTGGGGTTGGGTGGTGATTAGGGTGGTGGTATGCCCTTTTTCTTCAAGCAATATTTTTGGATGAGTATATTCTACTTGTTCAAAATCGGTATCAAGTAAAAAGGCGATCGTTGCCATGGGATGATCCTTATTATTGGGTATTATCAATTAACATTTTGTTTTTGCAAAAATTATTATTAGTTTTGGGTAGCTCGTATAAATTTAACGAGTTGCAATAATCTTAGCGTAGGCGGGACAATTACACTGCTAGCAAAACGTCAAGAAATGTAGGAATACATTAACTAGGTTAATTATTTGTGAAAAAGGGTAGCAAAAATGAAAATCTGGCATGCCAAAGCTATGCTCGCTATGCCAGATTAATTAGCTTGATCGGCTGCAAACGTCCACTGCTTTCTAAGTTAGCAACACCCAAAAATTGCTGCTGCGGATTAAACAAGCGAATTTCAGTGATAAGATGGGGAAGTACATTTTGCGAGAGCGCATTTGATTTCACGTTAAGACGCTGTCCTTGTAGGATACGGAGGCTTTGCTCATGATCTAACACGAGCTTTGGTAGCTGAGTCACACAGGCATCAACGGATAGTAGGGTGTCTAAACGTTGCTGATGGGATAAATGTTCAAAATCCGCTAAAGTGATGGCGCTTTTAAGGCTAAAATGACCTGTTTGGGTGCGCCTTAATGCAGTCAAATGTCCAACTGTGCCCAAGGCTTTGGCGATATCTTCCCCCAACACTCGGACATACGTGCCTTTTGAACAAGTGACATCTAATTGCAAACTTGTGGCTGAAATAGCTTGAATGGTTAACTCAGCAATCGTAATCGGTCGTGCGTCACGCGCAATTTCAATGCCAGCACGCGCAAGCTCATACAGTTTTTTGCCATCTTTTTTTAGGGCAGAGTACATCGGCGGCGTTTGCAATTGCTCACCCAAAAACTGGCGAGTCACCGTAGCGAGGCAAGAGGCACTGATATCAAGCACAGGGCAAGTGGCTATGATATGACCCTCTGCGTCGCCTGTGTCCGTTTGCTCACCTAGCTTTACAATGGCTTGATATGATTTGACAGCATCAAGCTGATAGTGGCTAAATTTGGTGGCTTCCCCTAGACAAATGGGTAGTAGCCCTGTCGCCATGGGGTCAAGCGTGCCAGTATGCCCCGCTTTTTTGCTGTCATGACCATCCGATTTTAGCAGGTATTTGACCTTTGATACCACTTGTTGTGAGGTCATGCCTTGTGGTTTATCAATCAGCACAACGCCTGAGATAATGGTTTTGCTTGCCATACGTGCTCTATTGGTTATCATCGGCGTGGGTATTGCCATCACTCATTTGTACCGCTTTTGAGATTAAATTCATCATATAGTTGGCATTGGCAGTGACTTCATCGTAGTGAAAGCGCAAGCGCGGGGTCGTGCGCGTTTTGAGTAAATGGCTAAGCTCAGTCCGCAAAAACCCTGAGGCTTTATTGAGCACTTCTAAACTCTCAATATGATAATCCTTGCTCATCGCATCGTTCATGTCTTTTTCCATGATGGTGACATAAATATCGGCGTAGCCCAAATCGGGGCTGATTTTTAC
>CALAPG010000378.1 GCA_937889485.1 uncultured Moraxella sp.
TTGCCAGCCCGAGTGAGCCGACACTCATACACGCTTTTTTGCACCCGAAAACCAAAATTATGTAGCACCTTATCCACCTTGGTACGTTCCTTATTATCACTGATATCATATGCTACTATATACAGCGGCGCTTGGTGTGGGTTATTGGGTAAAGGTTTTTTCAAAATTTTTGTCGAATTTGATTCGCTCATGACAATTTCACTTGGCTATTATAGGTTTTAAAAATCATCGTCATCATCGGTTATCACCGTCTCATCTGTTTCCACATCATCAATCACCATGCTGTCGTGATTGTCATCTGGCGCAGAAAATGCAGGATTGTCTTTATCGCTATACCAATAAAACCAAATCAATGATTTGCCATCGGCTGCCCAGTTTTGAATGGTGCGAATTTGCATCAGCACAATATCCTCTAGATACGTCTGATTTAACTGACTGGCAAAGGTTGCCTGCAACTGATTGCTATACAGATGTATCGCTTGGTTGGTCATCTGCCAGCCTTTATGCTCATGCAGATAAAAATCATCAGCTTGCAATTGCTTGCGGTTAATCAGTCGTAACACCGTCTTGTCTATTTGCACGCGAAACAGCTCCATCACATCATAAGTCAGCGTTTCAAAACTTTGTTCACTTTCATGCAAAAAACTCAAATACGGATTAAGTCCATGACTGCGAAGCAGGCTACTAATACGAGTAAACAACCAATAATAGCCAAAATTGAGCACGCTATTAAGCCTATCTTTGCCACCACGGCTACGGCGTTTGCTGCTAAAAGCATCCTTTTGCTCAGGGATAAAGCATTGTTGCAACCGCTCAAAACATAACTTAGATGCCTGTCCCTCATAGCCCATCAACTGGCTAATTTGGGTCGCTTGCGTGGCTTGCTGTATCAGACTATCGAGGCGTTTAATCGTCATGGCATCGCCTTTACGGTAGCTGTTATTTATCCATGTTTGATAATTGCCGACTTTAGCACACACGATATCACAAGCAATAGCTAGGCGTTCGCTCGGCTTTAGGGCTTGATGGCGGTAATACTGTTTGGCACTGATAGCAAAATAATCAGCATTAATCGGTGTAAGTGTGCCCACTTGAAAGCCCCATTGATTGACAAAATGCACGCTGATTTTTTCTTTGGCACACACACTAAGTAACGGACTAGACAAGCCATGATTGCCCAAGATAATCAACTGGCTAATCCGCCGTAATGGTATCACTTGAACCAACTGATTTTGCAGTAAAGGGCTAAGATCGGATTGTTGCTGTTGGGCTTTGGTCAGTTTTTTAGGTGGGTTAATGGGAGTCATAGAAGGTTCATTATCAGCAGATTTTTTGCTGTTGGATTTTTTTGCCAAACCTTTTTGGCGGATTTCTACTGCCGAACCATTGACCCCGATAAACTTACGTGAACCTGTAATCATCAGCGGTTTGCGCTGTTTGAGCACAGGGACTATGGATTTATCCTGCGAGCCTTCACTATCAAAGCGATAACCCAAAAACTCAAAGCCTTGATTCACGGGGGTAATGGCGGTTTTGGCAAGTGATAGATTTAGACCTAACTGTTGAAGGTATTGTTGAACCTCAGTCAGCGTGGTTTGGGCATCCGTGTTGCTACGACAAAAAATCAAAAAATCATCGGCATAGCGCACCAAAGCAAGCGGCTGCTGTGTAGGGTGTTCGCTGATATGTTCATCAAGCTGGGATAAATACAGATTTGCCAAAATCGGCGATAATGGACTACCTTGCATTAGTCCGTGCGTCCGGGGATGTTCATGCACATGATTGCCCAAAATATAGCCGACTTGCATGAGCGATTTTAATAGCTCAATACTGTCTTTTTCCCGCTCTGGCAAAATCCGCTGTAGCTGCTGCCATAGTCTGTCAAGCGGAATACTATTAAAAAAATCTTCGATATCAGCTTCAATTACCCAGCTATAGCTATAATCAAGCAGTTGCTGAATTTTTTGTCGTGCCATCTCTCGAGAATAACCTTTGCGATAGCCTAGTGACATGGGCGACTGGTACTTATCAATAATCGGAGCAAAAGTATAGAACAACAGCCGATGAACCATCATATCTTGCTGGGTCAATTGCTCAATTCGGCGATGCCCGCCATGGGGCTTTTCTATCAATAACGCCACCGTTGGTTGCGGCTGATACGTGCTGTGCAATAATTGGTCATGTAATCGCTGGGTTAAAGCGTTTTCTTCCATGATATTGCCATGACGATCAAGCTCAGGCTCAAGGTCATAGCTGAATAAAACTTCATTCACCGCATTATGAATACTGCGGGGGTTGGTAAAGTATTGTTGCATCAGCGTTGGCGGGGCATGTGGGGCTTTATCTTCTGGCAAAATATACCCCAAACCGTTAACATGCGTGCGTTGCCCGAGCAGATGAATACTAAATAAAATTTTCCACAGCTCATCTATCTGCGTCCAAGCATCTTTCATCGTCAGCCAGCCGACCATGCCATGATGAAACTGGGTTTTATTGGCATGAGTGGTAGATTTTGACGTGGACTGAATATGGTGCTGCTCATGTAGTTGGTATAAGCTTAAGGGCGACGCGAGCAAATAAGGTGTGGCTTTTTCCATCCATTGGTCAATGATACTCACTTGAGTAGGAAACCATTGACATAAGCGTTTGTGAATATGGCGAATCAAAGTATGGCTGATATCATACGCTACCGAATGATTCGGCAAAGTTTGCTTGTCATTATCTTTGCTTTGACTGGCAGTCAAATTGGTAGGCATATCAAGCAAAATACTTCGCTCAAGCATTGGGTTAAACTCTGGATGTTGTTGCTCATACGCTTGCGGATAGTCAAGCAAATCGATATTGGGCAAAATAGCGTGGTGCTCGTGCCAAACGGCAGGTTCAAGAAACACAAAGCCAGTATTATCTAGGGTGAGACGGTGCTGAAACCAAGCAAGCCAAGCTTTGGATTGATGAATATGCTCACCACCAAACACAATCGTCAAAAAAAATGGCACATCTGTTTTTAGCGATACACGGTGATACGACTGGCGGGTAGGGTGAAAAGCAATCAGCGGAAAATTATCGCTAGGATATAGCCGTTGTTTATCAGTCAGTGTTTTAGCTAGTATAGGTTTTAATTTGGGATTGGTGCAGTCGTATAGCTTTCTTTGGAGTTCTGCCGTGGTCGTATTGATGGTATGTATTAGTCCCCAAAGCTTAAGATAAATATCTGCTGTTTTTTTAACTGTACGTGGGCTTTTCCAGATGAGCACAATATCAACTGATTGCCAGTCGAGTTGTTGGGCGTGTTTGACCATCATCTATCCTTATTAGGTATAATCAATTTTAGTATAACAATAGTGCAACAAACCTAGGTAGTAGATTAAACACCAATTGATAAAAATTATAAGCTTATATTTTGAGCGAATAGACTTTTAACAAAATATGATAGCTTTCTTAAATTTTGCCTATGTTGGAGATAATATGACCACTTACTTTATCACTCGTCATCTAGGAGCTTTGCAATGGGCAGAGGCAAATCAAGTGAATTTTGACGTTCATCTTGAGCATTTATTGACGTTGGACCAATTAAAAAAAGGGGATGTTGTGATTGGTACGTTACCGATTAATATCATTTGCCAACTTAACGACATAGGCGTCCGCTATCTGCATCTGTCATTACAAATACCTCACCATCTGCGTGGGGTAGAATTGGATGCCAATCAGCTAAAAGAATGTAAAGCCGCGCTAGAGGAGTTTGTTGTAAAAAAAGTGGCAAGGATTATTTGTTATATCCTTCATATTTAATTCTTATAAGTAACTATACCTAAATCAAATAACTAAAATCACATATATGAATACATTTAA
>CALAPG010000379.1 GCA_937889485.1 uncultured Moraxella sp.
TTCACGAAGACCAAGAGCGTATCTATTTTGTCATCAAGTCAAAAATGGATGAGTATTGTTTTACCAATGTGGCGTTTATCCACCTTGATGGGCAATCAGCAACCAGTAAAAAACGCCTACTCAAACGCTACCCTTATCGCTATTTTCAGCCAGCCAATATCATGATTGAGACGGCAGGCACGATGGATATGGATGCTGAGCTCAAATTTAGCTTGGGCGGTATGGCGTTTTCGATCGATATTGATAAAAACCAAATTGAGCAAATTCGCGATATCTACAAAGCCTTAACCGCGATTAGCGAGCAGTGCAAAATCATCGCGCATGAAGAAAATGTGCTAGAAAAATCGTTTAGTACCGTCACCCAAATGTTTAGCCTGCGCGAGCTGTCCGAAAATGTGGTATTAAATTTGCCCGATGTGATTAACCAAACCGTGGCACAGGTAGAAAGCGCGTATGGTGAGCGGTTAAAGACCATTCGCCAGTATGATTTTGGCGCGATTTTTGAGCATTATCTGCGCCAATAGCGGGTATTATTGATGCAATCTATATTACACGCTTATGCAGAGCAAGGTATCAAATTAACCTTAGCAGGTAAACGGGTGAAAAACATCAATTTTCGCCTAAAACCGATGACTGAAGCGCCGTTTACCAGCTTACTTGCCGTATCCTATCCATACCAAATGCCCAAACCCGTGTTGCTACAGTCTTTACAAAACCGCCTACCGTGGGCAATCGACTGCCAAGCCCAACTGCTCAAAAAACGCCAATCATGCAAGCACCCACGCCAACGCCGCTATTTTAATGACATAGCGCAATTACAAGGGTTAACGCTAGATAGCGAGGTATATTTGGCAGGGCAAAAAACCACGGTTCAAGCCTTATTTGAGACGTGTTTTAATGACACGGATTTTGGGGATACAGATATCGCAAGTTCGCTGTTAGGTATTTATCGGTTTTGGTTAACCCATTTTATCAGCAACGAACAATCCTACTGGCAAGACAAAGTTGGTATATCCGCCAGCAAAATCACCGCTTATGCCATGAAGACGCGTTGGGGCAGTTGTAGCACCAACGCGCGCACCATTCGCTTGAGTGTCTGGCTTGCCCAGTTTGTGCCAAGCTGCACCGAGTACGTGCTGGTGCATGAGCTGTGTCACTTGCTAGAGCCCAACCATTCGGCAAGGTTTTGGGGGCACGTTGAACGCGTCGTGCCCGATTACCAACAATGGCATGACACCTTACAGTCTGCCAACGCTAGCATTGACCAGCATTGACCAGCATCGATTAGATGCGCGTAACACAAAAAGAGAACACCATGACCATTCACTACCAGTTTGACTTTAGCCGTTTTCGTGAGCATCTTGTCGATGTCACACTCACCTTTACCGCCGATAATCAAAACCCCATCGTTTGGCTGCCTGCTTGGATTGCAGGCAGTTATATGGTGCGAGAGTTTAGCAAACATATCACCGCGGTGACCGCAACCATTAATCATAAAACGCAGCGGCTCAAAAAACTTGATAAAAACCACTGGCACATCCATGCCCGCCAAGGCGATAGCGTGAGCGTCAAGTATGAGGTGTATGCCTATGACTTGTCGGTGCGCGGCGCGTATGTGGATGAGACGCGGCTGTATGGGAATTTTACGTCACTGGCATTAGCCGTCCAAGGACAAGAGCATCACCCCATCAAAGCTGAGCTGATTTGTCCGCAAGATTTTTATGACGTCAATGGGGTGGAGGTCAGCCTTGCCACAGCGCTCGCGGACAAAATGCACCAACAGCGCACCCAAACCATCTATCAGTTAACTGCCGATAACTACGAACAACTTACCGACAGCCCGTTTGAGATTGCTGAGCAAGACGAGTTTTGGTTTGAGGTGAATAGCAAAAATAACGATAAAAACATTCCCCACCGCTTTGTGATTTCAGGGGTGCACCAAAGTGACCTTGAACGCCTAGAGCAAGACGTGACCAAAATCTGCCAAAGTTATGTTGATTGGCTGGGCGATACCCCGTTTGATGACTATGTGTTTATGACCATGGCGACTGCAAGCGACTATGGCGGTCTAGAGCACCTTGCCAGCACCAGTCTGATTACCCCACGTGATGACTTACCCAGCTTTTTTGAAGCGGATGAACCCAGCGACAATTATCAGCGTTTTTTGGGGTTATGTAGCCATGAATATTTTCATGCGTGGTGGGTCAAAACCGTGCGTCCTGAGGTGTTTTTGCAAGCGGATTTGAGCCAAGAAACCTATACCACGTTATTATGGGTGTTTGAAGGCTTTACCAGTTATGTTGATGATTTTATGCTACAAAAAAGCGGCGTGATTAGCCAAGATAGCTACCTAAAATTACTGACCGAACAAATCAACCGCTACCACCAAACCCACGGACGCCATTTGCAAAGCGTGGCTGAGTCCAGCTTTGATGCGTGGATTAAGCTGTACCGAGCCGATGAAAACACCGCCAACGCAGGCATCAGCTACTACAACAAAGGCGCCTTGGTGGCGTTATGCCTTGACTTGACCCTTGCCAAACATGGCAGCCGTATCTTTGACGTTATCAAAGCCTTTTATGAAAAAGCCAAAGCTAACAGCAACCATCGTTTTGGGATGACGGACGCCAACCTTGATGACATCATGACAGAATTTTTACCAAGTGAAGTTTGGCAAGATTTTAAAGCTAACTACATTGATGGGGTTGCAGCATTACCGCTATTTGAACGCTTAACAGAAAATGGGATTAATATTGAGCAAAAAGCGAATGACAGCGTTTGGGGTATCAACTATATCGCTGAACCCACGGGGCTTAAGGTGCAGCGCGTCACCAGAGGTAGCCAAGCCAGTGCGGCAGGTATTTCTGCCCATGATGTGATTGTGGCGATTGATGGCATCAAAGCCAGCGAAAAATGGCTCAAAGCCACTGCCAAAACCCAAGCGATCAGCGAAGAGCCTGCGGTGTGTCATGTATTTCGCCGTGATGAACTGCTCGTGCTTGAAGTACCACCAATCGATGATAGCCACGTCACACCGCCACAAACATGGCAATTAATGACCCGTGAAGACGCATCTGCTGCCCAATGGCTAAAATGGAAATAACTTGCAAAATAGGTAAAAAACCTTTAGAATTTTGCTTCCAATTTTATTAACCATCCTGTGTTGGCTTTAATCATTTGGGTGTTTGGGTGAATTTTTAGCAACAATAAAGATTTATGCCACGCACACCAACTGCAGACCAAAGGGCAGGATAACAACAGAGACCTCTACCATGCGCGCAGATATCCACCCAGATTACCACGAAGTATTGTTCCACGACACCAACGCAGACGTGTACTTCCTAACTCGCTCTACTATTCGCTCAAAAGTTACTCGCGAGTACGAAGGCAAAGAATACCCATACGTTGCCCTTGATATCTCAAGTGCCTCACACCCATTTTACACAGGTGAACAACGTAAAACCCAAAACGAAGGTCGCGTGGCAAGCTTCAACAAACGTTTTGGCGCATTTGCAGGTCGCACCAAAAAATAAGTTTAAACACTTATTATCAAAAACCCTTTGCGATTGCGAAGGGTTTTTTTATGCCGATTTGTAGAATTTTTTGGCAATAAAAAACCCACAAAGTGGGTCTTTTATTAGATTAGCTAAGGCGAATAAACCTTCATGGTTTTGGGCAGTAACAACTCTTTTTTGAGGGGTAGCTGCGGTGAGAGCTCAAACAGCGCCCTACGATACACACTACGTTTGAATGCCACCACTTGATTGAGGGGGTACCAGTAGCTCACCCATTCCCAGCGGTCAAATTCAGGTTTTGCCGTATCAAAACGGATATGTTGTACGTTTTTTTCATCTAGCTGAAGCAAAAACCATTTTTGTTTTTGCCCAATACACAAAGGATACTGACCCTGCCGAATAAACCGCTTTGGCAGCCGATAGCGCAGCCAGTTTTGGGTTTGTGACAGCACTTTGACATGCTCAGGATATAGCCCAACTTCTTCCCACAGCTCGCGATACATGGCATCAATGGGTGTTTCACCAAAATCAATGCCACCTTGTGGAAATTGCCAAGCATCGTGGCCAACACGTTTTGCCCACAGTACTTGTCCGTGTGTATTTGCCAAGATGATACCTACATTGGCACGAAAGCCATCTGCATCAATCATGACGATTACCTTTAATTTAATGGTTAAAATCGGCAGGTAATCACATTATCAAGTTTTTTGGGTCGTCAAGCTTTAAGACCTTGCCAGACCATTATTCAAGTTTTGGTGAGTCAAATCATCAACATACAACCATCATCATACCAATGAACGCTTATTTATTATTATTGCTAAAAAACATGGACAATGTCATCACTGCCTTTATTGTCGTCTATTAAACCAGTTTTTATACCAAAAGTGTAATGTTTATTTGCTATAAATTGTTTCATAGACACAAACAGGGCATAATAAGCCTTGATTTAATACAAAATCTTGGCATCAGCCAATAGGGGATTGGGGTAACATGAAAGCAGTGGTGAATTGGTTAAAAAATGACGACATTAATTTTGAAGCCGTGACCGAAAACGGCAATCAAGTGGTGATGGACTCAACCGAAAAACTGGGTGCAAAACCGATGGAAATGATTTTGATGGGGCTTGGCGGCTGCGCCAGCTATGACGTGGTGAGTATTTTGCAAAAGGGACGCCAAGCCATCAGCGATGTGCGCTGTGAGCTCACTGCCACGCGTGCCGATTCCATTCCTGCGGTATTTACCGAGATTCATCTACATTTTGTGGTTACAGGCAGTGATGTCAAAGAAGTCCAAGTCAAAAAAGCCATTGAGTTGTCTGCCGAAAAATACTGCTCAGCAAGCAAAATGCTTAGCGCTGGCGGTGTTACGATTACCCACGATTATGAAATTATTGCCCAATAACCAAGGAAGTGACTGATGTTTGCATGGCTTCCTAATACCAATAGTAGCGTGATTTTGGCAATGGTGGTGGCAAGTTTGTTGCCGATGGTGTTTGCTATGGCGGCAAAAATGTTTGCAGGGTTTAAGGGCAAAGACAATGCCAATCCACGCGAGTTTTTGAGTAAACAAACAGGCGCAGCCGCGCGCGCCAATGCCGCTCAGCAAAATAGCTATGAAAGCTTGCCTGTTTTTTTGGCAGCGGTGATTGTGGCATTGCTGTTTTTTGTGCCATTGTCGGTGGTGACGCAGCTGGCTTGGCTCTATGTGATCTTGCGCGTGATTTATGGCATGGCGTACATTGCCAATTGGGCGACTTTTCGCTCAATCATTTGGGCGCTGAGTATGGCGTGTCCGTTGATGTTATTTTATTTGGCGGTGCGCCTAAGCTAAGTACGCCAGCAATATCGTAATTTCTATGATTTCAACACTTGCCCCAACGGTGTCGCCTGTGATGCCGTTTATTTTTTGGCAAAAAATATAGCGTAGATACGCCAGTGTTATCACAAAAATGCCCAATAGCCGTATAGCCTTTATTGGGCTACTGCCGAGTAGCACCGCAATGCCGCCACCCAATACGCCTACTATCAGCATTACCCAAGCCCAAACTTTGGGTAAAAAATTTGCCAAACTTGCCCCCAGTCCATGAGCACGTACATACGGCGTGGTCAAAAATAACCCCAAAATCGCCAAGCGCCCAAAAACAGGTACCAGTAGTAATAGCCAAGGCTGCTGCATTGCAAGCAAGGCGTACACGCTGCTCCATTTGAGCATCAAGCAAAGCACGATTGCCATTACCCCCATTGCGCCGCAGTTGGGGTCTTTCATAATGGCAAGAGTGCGCGTTTTATCGCCATGTCCTCCCACAAAACCATCGGCGGTATCTGCCAACCCATCAAGGTGCAGACCGCCCGTTAGCCACACCCAAGCCAAGACAATGAGCGCAGACAACACCATAATGGGCAAAGTGCTCACACAGGCGATCAGCCATAGCACCCCACCGATAAGTAAGCCCACCCACGGATACCAAAGCAGTGCCAACGCATTTTGGCGCGCGGTGGGTAGGGCGCTTAGGGTGATGGGGATTTTGGTCAAAAACTGTAACGCAATCAACAAGGTGAGCCAAAAATTTTGCATATTAGCGAATCGCTTTTAGTAGCGTGTTATCGATAAGTTCAAAGGTATGTAATGACCCCAAATCCGCGGGCATACTCAAGATAGTATCCAAACTTTGTTGCAAGGCTTTGATATAACAATATTTTATGACACCGCCATGCGTGATGATAAGCAAGTTGGCAAAGTGATGTTGCTCAGCAAACTCAGCGATTTGCCTAGTTGCCCTGTCAATACGCTGGGCAAATTGGCTGATGGGTTCGCCATTGGGGGGCGTGTATTGGGTGGGTGTTTGCCAAAATTTGGTGAGCGTATCGGCTTGGGTGTTGAACAATGCTTCACCCGATTTGCCTTCCCAATCACCAAAGTTAAGCTCTCGCAAGTCGTCCAAAATCAGCAAAGGCACATGGTGAGCTTTGGTAATATGCTCGGCAAATTGTTGGCAGCGCTGCAAATTTGATGTGACCACGGCATCAAATTGCACGCCGTTTTGGGCGGCTTTGTCCAAGCTCGCTTGCATCTGTTGCCAGCCGTTTTGGGTCAAAGGGTCATCCGTCCAGCCGCGAAATAAATGCGATAATTGGCTTTCACCGTGGCGCAAAAAATGAAGCGTGAGCATCTTACGCTTTATCGCTGATATGGGCTTCGCCAAAAGTTGCCATATTGGCATGCACATCACAGGCTAGGCGAATAATGCCATAAGCCGTGGTTGCCCCCGTGCCTTCACCCAAGCGTAGTCCCAAATCTAGCAGTGGCGTGGCAGTTAAGGCAGCCAGTACCGTCCCGTTACCGTATTCGGCTGATTGGTGTGAAAACAGCATATAATCACGGGCGCTTGGGTTGATACGCACGGCACACAGCGCGCAAACCGCGGAGATAAAGCCGCCCACAATCACAGGTAAGCCCAGCTGGGCAGCACGCAGATATGCCCCCACCATGGCTGCCATCTCAAACCCTGCTACCGCGCGCAGCATCTCGCGCGGATTGTGTTGGCAAATGGGTTGGTATTTTGCATGGGCTTCACGAATGACTTGGGTTTTGTGGGCAAAGGTTTGTTCATCCACCCCTGTGCCAAGTCCTGTCATGTTTTCTGCTGACTCGTCTAGCAGCAGACATGCCAATGCCGATGACGCGGTGGTGTTACCGATGCCCATTTCTCCTGCAATATAAATATCTGCCCCCATCGCTTGGGCTTTTTCTACGCTGATTTTACCAATGCTGAGCGCCTGCTCAAGCTGCTCAGACGTCATGGCAAAATCCTGCAAAAAATGCTGGGTGCTAGATGCCACGGGGTATTGCGTGACGCCTTGGCACTCATAAGGTTCGCCCATGGTGCCACAGTCAATCACTTGTGAGATTGCCCCAAAATGTCTTGCCATCACGCTGATACACGCGCCGCCTGTGGCAAAGTTATACAGCATTTGCCGTGTCACTGCTTGTGGGTAGGCGGACACGCCTGCGCTTGCGATGCCGTGGTCGCCTGCGTAGGTGCAGATATAGAGCTGATGGGCGGTGGGGCAGGTTTTGCCTTGCATACCTGCTAGGTCAATTACCACGGTTTCCATCAGCCCTAGCGAACCTGTGGGCTTGGTGAGCTGGTTTTGGCGGTATTGGGCGTTTTGGCGAGCCACTTGGTCAATCGGTTGGGCAGGGGCGGTGTACCAGTCTTGCATGGGATATCCTTTTTTTTAACTTTTTAAAACCATGGGTAACCCTGCAACACAAAACGTCACTTTGTCTGCAAGGCTTGCCAGTTTTTGGTGTAGCCAGCCGCTTTCATCCACAAATTTGCGGCTTATCTCGCCCAGCGGCACCACGCCAAGTCCTGTCTCATTACTGACCAAAATCAAAGTTTTGTCTGTGGGGAATTTTGCTAAAACAGCGAGAAAGTCCGTCATATGTTGGGCAAAAATCGCGTTATCTGCTATCAGCAATACATTGGTGAGCCAAAGCGTCAGACAATCGACCAACACCACATCAGACTGTTCAACCGATTGAGTGATTGCCTTTGCCAAGGCTATCGGCTCTTCAATCGTCACCCAGTCGCTTGGGCGCTGGCGTTGGTGGTGGGCGATACGCGCGGTCATCTCGCCATCTAAGGCTTGGGCAGTGGCGATATACACCACCTTGCCATCTAGATGCTGGGCAGTGGCTTCGGCAAGGCGGCTTTTGCCCGAGCGTGCACCGCCTAAAAACAGTTCAATCATGTCAATTCCCATTGTAGGATTGGGGTGAGCTTGCCTTGTAAGTCAGTGGCTTGGTAGCTACCAAAGGTGAGTTTTTTGACCCAAAAATTGCGCGGCTGCTGCTCAATCTCAGCGATTTTAGCAAAGATTTGTTGGCATAAAAAATTATTTTGATAAAACCCCAGCGTAATGTGGGGACAATAACGCGGCGGCGAAATTTCCGTGCCTACTGTTTGTAGGGCATCTCGGATACGGGTAAGTGACTGTTGGCGGTCGTTGATATGAACAAATAAACACTGCTCAAAGCTATCAATCGCGCCCAAGCTTAGGCGAAAAGCAGGCAAGTCTAAATTTTGCAGCGCCGCATACTGTAAGTCCAAATCCGCTGGGTCAATATCATCGTGCCAGCGTTTTTGGGGAACAACAAACCCTGCCACAAACACCGTGATATGCAGCTGACGCTGGTAGTTTTTTGCCAAAAATGGCTGACAGTGTGCTTGAATTTGCTGGCAATACTCAAGGATGTCCGCGCGCTCAATCTCAATATACCATAGCCCAAAGTCACGCCGCCCTTTGTGCCAATCGGGGTAGTCTTGGCAACAAAATGCGCTAACCCGCTGGGTCGCTAGTGGCATGGCTGCTGGGCGCTCAATAACGCAAGCATATCTTCAAGTGATTGGACACGTTTGGCAGTTTGCCACAGGGTCTGCGCTTCGCTATAGCCTTGGGTTAACATCCCAAGCCATTGTTTGTAGCGGCTCACCAGCATGTTGTCAGTTTTGGCATTGCCTTGCAAAAATGCCATTTGCAGCGGTAACAAATCCTGCCATGCCATACTTGCCGATGCCTGCCCGTTGTCAGATGCCTTGATTTGACCCACCAAATCAGGGCGAGTGACCGCGCCGCGCCCAAGCATCAGGTGGGGGGTGGCGGCTTTTGTGCGGCAACGAAGCGCCTGCTCAAGCGTCCAAATCTCGCCATTGGCGATGATGGGCAATGTGAGTCGCTGGGTCAGTGGCTCAATGAGTTCCCAATAGGCAGGTGGCTTGTAGCCTTGGGTTTTGGTGCGCGCGTGAATGGTCAGCCAGCTGGCATTGGCAGATTGTACCGCATCCCCGATTTCTGTGGTTAAAGAAGTATCTTCATAGCCTAGACGGATTTTGGCAGACACAGGCGTGTCCGTGGGCACCGCTTGGCGCACGGTATGAATAATTTGGTACACGGTTTCTGGCTCGGTGAGTAGCACTGAGCCGCCGCGGTGGCTGTTAACGGTCTTGGCAGGGCAGCCAAAATTTAGGTCAATCGCCAATGCCCCAAGCGCCACCGCCTTGACGGCATTGCCAGCTAGCAACTCAGGGTCGCTGCCTAGTAGCTGCACATGGACAGGCGTGCCGTGCTTGGTTTTGCCTTGTAAATTGCCTTGGTGCTGAAGCTCGGGGACGAATTTATAAAACACGTGGACGGGCAAGACATGCTGGGTGATACGGATAAACTCGCTTACCGTCCAGTCGTAATCACCGATACTGGTCAACACGTCACGCATCAGTGGGTCGGTCAAGCCTTCCATTGGGGCAAGGACGGTTTTTGGGGTGGAAAAATCAACCATAAATCACTTTTTTATCCTTTAGCCCATTTATCAAATCTTGAATATTAAAAATGTCCAAATTGATTTTGGCACGGGTACAGGCGACATATAAGAGGCGCAACTCTTCGGGCGAGATTTTGACCGCTTGGCTGGTCACATCATAATAAAAATCATCATCAATCTGCACCCGTCCCCATTCCAGGCCTTTGGCTTTGTGGGCGGTGGAGATGATATAGTCCGCTTGGCTGGCATCCGATAAGCTATGAATGGCTTGGTTTAGGGTGTCGCTGCCATGCTCATCAACCAGCTTGACCAACGTCTTTAGGTCACTGCCCTCACTGGTTTCGCTATAATCTTGCACATCGCGCCAATTGTTAAAATACGCCAGCTCTGCCACCCCATACGCCGCTTGTCCTTTTTTGAGACGCTCGGCAGATTGGCTAAACTTAAGCAGTCTATCAGTGTCAGCTTGCAGGGCAACTTTATGCCCCATTTTAAGACCTGAAAGTAGATTGACCATAGCACTGGCATTGGTGCGGCACAAAATCGCATCTTTTTGCCCATGCACCATGCTTTTGCCCAGTGTGGATGGCATGGCAGGATTGCCGCGCAGGGGTACATCTTCTTGCAGTGCCTTCAAAAACCCATTGGCAACATCGGCAATGCGCTCACCAAAGCGAAACGATTGGGTCAGTAGCGTTTGGGGCAGTGGCAGCCGCTTCATGGCATTGACCGCGCCGCGCCATTCATAAATTTGCTGGTGGGCATCCCCCACATAGATGACTTGGTTGGGCTGATTGGATAAAATGCCCATCATCAAGGGATCCGCGTCTTGGGCTTCATCAAATAAGATAAAATCTGCAGGAATCACAGGCTTGGACAGCGCCCAAAGCTTGAGATAAATATCATGCCCAATGCCTGCAGGGTGGCGAGGGTCAATGGACTGCAGCCATCGCTGCTCCACATACGGGTACAACGTATCGCGTAGCGCTTCTGCTTCACTGGCTGCCACCCAGCTTGGAAACTGTAGATGACGCGGTGCAGGGTAGCTGGCATGGGTGCTACAGAAGGTGCTCACCGCATCCGCCACAAAGCGCGCTTGGCGTTCTGGCGTTAAGGTCACAAACTGGCTTTTGCCCTCAACTTGGCGCTTTACCTGCACAGGTGTGATGCCCAAATTGCTTGCCAAACGACTAGGAGAAAAACGCGGCAATTGCAGCTTGGCGGTGATATCGCGCGAGGTATGACGAAATGCCAGCGAGTGAAAGGTACGACATTCAACATGACGCGGAAATTTGCTTTGGGCTTCACTGGCAATGGCTTTATTAAACGCCAGATAAATGCCGCGACCGCGCAGCTGATTGCCAATTAAATTAAGGGTTGTGGTTTTACCTGCCCCTGCATAAGCAACCACCTTAAAAGATTGACGCGTAAGAGCCATCTCAACGGCTTGCTGCTGTTCTATGGTTGGACTTGGGGCGTGGACATCACTCAAATTGGGCATAAACTGCTGACTAAAATAAAAGTAGGTTATTTTAGCAAATTTTTAGGGTTCTTGCTGAGCTTGCTTGTCCTTAGTGATAAGCTGCTTTTCTGTGATTAACACCTTTGCCATCACCAAACCTAATTCAAA
>CALAPG010000380.1 GCA_937889485.1 uncultured Moraxella sp.
ACCATATGACGGGTTGAAGGCGCCTCGTTGCTAGCAGGTAGCTCGATGGCATCGCCGCCTGCTGCTGCAAAATCTGCGATGAGCTTGCGTACTTTATTGGCGGTTAAATTGTAGCGCGTGGCGTGGGCAAGAGACGCCTTGCCGCCGCAGTCATGAATGAGTTTGACACAGTCTTTGAGCGACAGCCCGTCTAATGCCACATAGCAAGACTTATGGTCTGCCAAATAGCCAGTAAAGGCTTTTTGCACATCATTGACCAAGCCTTTGTCTGCCATGACTTTGGCTATGTGGGTTCGTCCCACCGCTTGGGCATTGCCTTTGGCTTGCACCAATACGTCTTGCCATATAGCTTCGATGGGCAGTTTAAAGGTATTCGCCACGCGCTCACACATGGCAAAACCGCGTGTTTCACGGTTGGCTTGAATGGCAGCAAGTTTGCTGTGCATTTTTTCGATATTATTAAAACCGTAGCCCAGTACATGAATCACTTTTTCTGATTGCGCTGGTTTTTTGGCGTAGCCGCCCACCACGCGGTGGCGACAGCTAACTTCCACCCCGTTGATGAGTGTCATGCCAAGTTTGTCTGCCACTTGCCGCGCTTCTTCAATACCTAGCACTGTGTCGTGGTCAGTTAATGACAACACTTTAACCCCTTTGTCATGGGCTTTTTGTACTAGGTCATGAGGGCTAAGCGTCCCGTCTGAGCGGGTACTATGACAGTGCATGTCAATGGGAAGCTGAGTATAAATGGGACTTTGACACAAAATTTCGGTATTTGAACAATTCACAAACTTGCCTTTGGGGTAATGGGGAAAAAGGTGGAAGAATACCACAGGGGTTGGTAGGTAAAATACCCCTATTGGCTAAAATGGCTGAAAACATGAAAGTGGCTTTTCGATTTTAGCATATCCGTGTAAACTAGCGGCTAAGATTTTGATGATGGTTTTTTGGTTAATTATGACGGCATTACTTGATTTTATTCCGCTGATTGCGTTTTTTATTGTTTCAAAACAACAAGGTATACTGGCTGGTGCTGGCGCGTTGTTGGTCACTACCGTGTTGGTGTATATTATTCATTTTATCAAGCAAAAAGGCAAACTACAAAAACAGCAGTGGGTAACGCTGGTATTGACGGTCGGTTTTTGTGGATTAAGCTTGGCTTTTCATGATGATACGTTTTTAAAATGGAAGTCAACGGTGATTAATGGCATTTTTGCAGCGGCATTGCTGATTAGCGTGGTGCTTGGTAAGCCATTATTACAGTTGGTTATGAAAAACGTGTTTAAATTAACTTCAAAGGGTTGGAATTATTTGACCTTGGCTTGGGCTGGGTATTTTATACTGATGGCGGTCTTACAGTATTACTTTGCATTTTTTACCAGTAATGATACTTGGATTAATTTTAAGACTTGGGGTGGGATGCCTATCATGCTGGGGTTTTTGGTGGGGCAATTTATGTTTTTAAAGAACCATTTAAACCCCAACTTACAGCAGCAACTTCAAGATAAAAAAGGGAAAAAATAATGTCACTTTACGTTATTATTGGGCATGATATCCCAAACTCAAGCGCCGCCCGCCAAGCTAATCGTCCTGCACATTTGGCACGGTTGACGGCATTAGACCAACAAGGTCGCTTGGTAATTGCAGGCCCCACGCCAGTAACGCATGGTGATACGGCAATAACTGGCAGTGTGGTGATTGCAGAATTTGACGACGACGCGGCAGTACAAGCATGGGCAAGTGATGAGCCGTATTTGTTAAATGGGGTGTATAGTCACGTGGACATTAAGCCTTTTATCAAGGTGTTTCCCAACTCATAGCACTTTTTAGGTTTTGGTTGCAGGTCATGGTGAATAAATTTATTGAATGGGGTAAGGGTGCATTAATGGTAGGGTTGAATAAACGTTTGGCGGGGTGGGTGTTTTTGGTGGCGCTGCAAGGCAGCAGCGTGGCGTATGGCGCACCGCAAGTGGTGGTGACCGACCCAAAAACAGGACAGCCCCTTGCACAGCAGCCTGCAAGCACGCCTTTGGCGGCTAGTAGTACCTCGCCTATGCAAAACCCCAATCAGCCTACCCTTGCCCAATTGCAGCAGCCCAAAGAGGGTCAACTATCCCAAGCCAATCAGCAGTTGCTTGCCAAAAATTCTGAATTGCAAAACCAAGTTGATAGTCTCAATACGCAGGTCAATGTACTGATTAATGAGCGCAGTGGGCAAATCTTTATGTACGGGGCAATCACCGCTTTGGTGAGTGGTATGTTAGGAATCGGACTTGGGCTTTGGTTATTTGGTCGCAAAGGTCGCTGGTAGGCTACCAATCGTAA
This sequence comes from uncultured Moraxella sp., assembly GCA_937889485.1. GTDB lineage: Bacteria > Pseudomonadota > Gammaproteobacteria > Pseudomonadales > Moraxellaceae > Faucicola. The sequence goes on from CALAPG010000380.1 coordinate 2,326, forward strand.
ATTCCTTTTTATTGTATTGATTGATGATGTTTACTATGCCAATTTTATCCAACAAACCCACAGTTGCTATTATTGGTGCTGGGGCAGCAGGCTTGATGGCGGCTGACTATCTCTCGCGGTTTGACGTCACTATTCAAGTTTTTGAGCAAAAACCCTCCCCTG
>CALAPG010000381.1 GCA_937889485.1 uncultured Moraxella sp.
GGATAAAGTTAACCACTTCTGCCACATCGGCATCGCTTAGTTCTTTGAACGCTGGCATGGAAAATGCCATTTTGTCATGCGGGGTAATGGGCATACGTCCGCCGCTTAGGGTAATTTGTAGCACTGATTCTGGATGATCAGCAATCACGGCGCTATTGGCAGCAAGGGCTGGAAAAATGCGCGGCACCCCTTTGCCATCGGCACGGTGACAAACTTGGCAGTATTCAGCGTAGAGCATGGCGCCTCGTGAGTCATAGTTGCCCGTCAATAGTTTTTGGGTGGTGGTGTGGTTGGGTGGCGGTAAGGTTGTTGCTTGTCCTCTGGCAGGTGATAACGTTTTTAGGTACTTTGCCATTGCTTGCAAGTCGCTGTCTGTCCAATACTGGGTGCTATGCTCTACCACGTCTGCCATTGCCCCAAAAGCTGCCGTGTGGGCGGTGCGCCCTGTTTTAAAAAAATCTACCAATTCATCGGTTTGCCAAATGCCTAGCCCTTGTGCTTCGCCGCGTAGACTTTTGGCGCGCCAGCCATCAATGACCGCACCCGCTAGATAGCGGTCATCAACGTTTGATAAAGTAACTTCTTGAAAACCAATACCGCGCTCGGTGTGGCAAGATCCGCAATGTCCTGGGCCTTCAACGAGGTATTGCCCGCGGGCTAATTGCGGGTCGGTTGATGCAGGTTCAAAGCGGCGATTAGGGGCAAAAAGCGCTTGCCAATACGCCAATGGCCAGCGCCAGTTCAGCACAGGTGGCAATTCACTGGGTTGATTGGCTTGCTGTACGGCTGGCACGGCGCTCATAAAGTAGGCATACATCGCTGCAATATCTTCATCGGGCATAATTTGATAAGATGGGTATGGCATGGCAGGATACAGGGCGCTTTTATCGGCACGAATACCATGTTTTACCGCATTTTTAAATTGCTCAAAGCTGTAGTCGCCGATGCCTGTTTCTTTATCGGGGGTAATGTTGGTTGAGTAGACCGCCCCTAATGGGGTGAGCATGGGCAGACCGCCTGCATAGGGTTTGCCGTTGAGGGTGGTGTGACAGGCGACGCAATCTGAGGTATGGGCGATATACTCGCCTTTGCTAATAAGCGCTTTGTCGGTGATATTGACGTTTAGATGAGATGATTGATAGCGTAGGTGCGGCAAGCTAAAACCGCCTACTATGCCCATGATACCTAGCACCATAACGGTGATAAGTGCAATCTGCCAGCGTTTCATAAGGTGTTTCCTCTTATCCATTTTATTGGTAAGTTGTCGCTAATAGCACCAATATATCAAACCGCTTTATCACGGGATATTGTGGAAAACCACATTTATACTATGGATTTTATATCAACCTATGAACCGTGCCTTTCATTTTGTCCAATTTTACTTGTTGCTGCTAGGTTTGGGGTTATTTGGCAGCCCATCGGTGGCGGCTCAGGTGTATTATTTTGGGGTGTTAGCACCGCAAGGCAGTCGCGTTGCCCAGCAGCGTTGGCAACCTTGGGTAGATGACTTAAACCAGCGTTTGCAGGGGAGTTCGGTGGTTTTGGTAGCATTGGACCTCAATCAGCTTGCCCAGCAGCTCAATGACAATAAACTTGACTTGGTGCTTGCCCCACAATCTCAGTTTATTCATACTGATACCACGGGCTG
>CALAPG010000382.1 GCA_937889485.1 uncultured Moraxella sp.
ATGCCTTTTGCAAAATAATCTAGGAGGTAAATAAATTGGCTAAAAAATCAATGCTAGACTGAATAGTATTTCATGGTATTTATTTGCTAAATTTGCCACTAATAAAAATTGTTGACGTATCCTCATACATCGCTCAGAGAACCCATTATTATGTCCGAATTGCGCCCAAAGACGCCTATAGAAGAACAACCATCACAACCATCTGCCCTGCCACCAAGTCCTCCTAAGCCTAACAAATTTTATCTTATTTTGCCTTGGTTATTGGTGGTTGCGCTGCTAGCGGTCGGTGCGTGGCTGTTGCGTCACCCCGCGCAAATGGCTGTGCAAAACCCCACCACAAGCGCGGCATCTAAGCCCACATGGCAGCCGCCAAAATCTGAGCCTGTTGATAACAAAAAAATTGGTGATAGCCCCAATGCGGCAGTCGCTTCATATCACAATGCAGTGGCAGTAGCAGCCCAGTCAGTGGTGAATATCTATACTACGCAAAAAATCGAAGAACATCCCTACCTCAATGACCCCATGATGCGCCGTTATTTTGAATATCACGGTATTCCCAATGGCGAGAGTGACAATACCAACTTAGGCTCGGGGGTGATTGTTTCCGCCGATGGCTATATCGTCACTAACTCCCACGTCATCTCAAAAGCCGATAACATTGTCGTGATGCTCAATGATGGTCGTAAGGCAGCCGCCAAACTCATCGGTAATGACCCTGAGAGCGATTTGGCAGTGATAAAGGTGGAGTTAACAGGTCTTAAACCGTTAGGATTTAAGCAAGCGCCCAACCAAGTGGGCGATGTGGTGCTTGCCATTGGTAATCCGTTTGGGGTGGGTCAAACCGTGACACAGGGCATTATCTCGGCAACAGGTCGCACAGGGCTTGGTATCAACACGGTGGAGGATTTTATCCAAACCGATGCCGCCATTAATCCAGGTAACTCAGGCGGTGCGTTAGTGGACGCCTATGGGCAATTGATTGGTATCAATACCGCGATTTTTTCACGTTCGGGCGGTTCGATGGGAATTGGATTTGCCATTCCCACCGAGATTGTCAAATTGGTGATGAATGGTATCATCAAAGATGGCAAAGTGCGCCGCGGTTGGCTAGGTATTGAGCTACAAAGTATCACAAAAGACCCCACCTTACTGGGCGATAACAAAGCAGGGGTTGAAGTGATGAATGTATTGCCGCAAGGCCCTGCCGCCAACGCTGGATTACAGCGCGGTGACATCATTCTAACCATGGACGATAAACCCGTCAATGATGCCAATACTTTGATTCAATTGGTAGCGCGAAAATCGCCTAATAGCGTCGTTCGTTTACAAGTAAAACGCAATGACCAACAAAACGAGGTCAACATCACCCTAGGGGAGCGCCAACCACAAGCTACCTTACAGCAAGCAGACGAGATGATGCCAGAGGGGTTATTACCCCCACAACAGCAGGGGCAAGGGCAACGTGATGACTTAGCCAATAATGACCCCCATACCTATCCTTATAGTCATCCCAATAATCAGCCTAACAGTCTACCCAAGAATGGGGCTCAGATTCCCCTAGAACTACTAGAATTATTTAAACAACAGCGCTAGTGACTCCGCTTGGAGTAAACCCACATTCTACCCCGTGAGGCTTGCTCCAGGCTTACTTACAAATTCTAGCCCAACATCTAGCCCAACGTTAGGCTCCTACCGCCATCTACTGCGATAATTTGACCTGTAATATACGTTGCATTGACCAAAAATAGCACGGTCTCGGCAATATCTTGCGGCGTACCAATACGCCCCATGGGGATGCTTTGGCAAATACGCTGCATGGCAACAGGATCAATAGCTTGTTCGGTGTGTTGTTCGGGCAAAATATTCACCCCTGGCGCCACGCCATTAACACGCACACACGGCGCAAGCTCAAGCGCCAAGGACTGCACCAACATCTGATGCGCCGCTTTTGCCATGTTATAGACACTATAACCCACAAAAGGACGCCCGTTGGCATGAATGTCCAAAATACTCACCACCGTACCGTGTTCTTTGGCAAGGTATCTGGCTAATGCTTGGGTGAGCAACAGCGGAGCTTGGGCATTAGATGCCATCAAATTGTGCCAATCTATGGGTGTAACGGTGCCTAGCGGGGTGGGATAAAATCTGGAAGCATTGTGTACCAACACGTCAAGCTGACCGTAACAGGCAATAATAGCGCTTGCAAGCAGCGGGATGTTACACGTCTCTTGCAAATCACCTTGCACACAATGACAGGAGTTGGAACGCTTGGCATTGAGCTGTTCTGCCAACTGTTTGGCGTGCTCAAAACTGTGATGACAGTGAATAATCACTTGGTAATTAGCGGCATGCAGTGCCAACACAATGTGCTTGCCAATGCGCTTAGCGCCCCCAGTAACACAAGCAACTTTGAGCAATGATGACGGTGACATTGGCGCAGTTGGCATAACAAAACCCATCCTTTTTTTGGAAGCAGGGCAAAAAGCGCGGTATGATAATGCCTGTTGCCCAACTGGCTATAAAAAAAGGCAAAGTGATTACTTTACCTTTTTTTAATTATTAGGGTACCACAAGTATACAGTGTATAGCCCAACACCCATAGTTGGTTTAAGCTTGTGCTTGTTCTAGGGTTTGCTGATAGGCTTGGTCAAAGTTAACAGGCGCGAGTAATAGCTGTGGGAAACTGCCGCGAGTCACGATGTCGCTGACCACTTCACGCGCATAAGGGAATAACACATTGGGACAATAAGCGCCCAAAATAGCACCCAACTGGTCTTCAGGAATGTTTTGTAGCATAAAGATACCAGCTTGGTGTACCTCAGCAATAAAAGCAGTTTCGCCACCATTATTGGCGGTCACATTGACAGTTAACACCACTTGATAATGATCATCATCGAGTTTTTCGGCGGCACTAGATAAGTTAATATCAAGCTCTGGTTGCCATTCACGGGTAAATACGTCTGCACCAGGTACTTCAAGTGACATATCTTTGACATAGATACGCTCTAGCGCAAGTTGGGGTAAAGCTTGTTGATCTGACATAATATTTTCC
>CALAPG010000383.1 GCA_937889485.1 uncultured Moraxella sp.
TTACGTTTCGGGCAGGCGTGCGGGTGCCTGCCACTTTTTCTGCCACAGGCAAAGCCATGCTTTCTACGGTAAGCTTGGATAAAATAAAGTCCATGTATCCAGCAGGTTTGCCAGTGCCTTTAACCCAGTATGGCGTTGATAACTATGATAAATTAGTTAGCGAGCTGGAGCGCGTGCGTGCTACGCGGCTATCACTGGACGATGGGCAGCTGCGCGAGGGTATGTACTGTATTGGTACTTATATACGCAACGCCACAGGAGAGACAGTGGCGGGCATTGCGGTGAGTTTTTTAAAAGCTGAATACGATAATAAAAGACACGAAGTGTCTGTGGCGCTTATTGCGTTGGCAGAACAAATTGAAAAACATTTGGGATTTAAACAGCCCACGCACTAAACGGTGGCAAGTTTTGATTTTGATTAAAAGCGAGTAAAGTGAGACACAGATGAGCGAAGATTTAAGGTTGCCCCCAACACTTGATACATGGGTAGATGTGGCGCAAGACACACGGTATGTGACAGCATTGGCAAGGGGGTTAAAGATTTTAGCCTGTTTTGACTTGCATCATCCAAAACTTACGCATCAGCAAATCCACGAACGCACCAAATTGCCCAAAGCCACTATTTCGCGCTTACTATTTACCTTGGTTGCCATGCGCTATTTGAGCCAAACCGAAGCGGGTTATTATCAGCTTGGACAAGCCATGGTCAGTTTGTCTGAGGTGGCGTTTCAGCAGTTTGATATTCAAGCCATGACCCTCGATTTGCTGCAGCGGTTTGCTGAACGCTATCATGTTTCGGTCAACCTAGCCACGGCTGATGGCAGTATGATGCAATATGTGGCTTGTTATCGCAGTCCTTCTCGGCTATCGGTCAATTTGCAGGTGGGTTCACAAGTACCTATGGAGCAAACCGCGATTGGACGCGCCTATTTTGCTACTGCCGATAGCAGCGCGCAGCAGCGTGCCCTACAGTATATTGCCCGCCGTCTTGATGACGATAGTGTGGGGGCACTATCACATGAATTGCGCAAGCACTGCCAATTTTATCAGCAGCACCACTATTGTGTCTCAGATGCAGACTATCAGCCAGATATCGTCGCGATTGCCGTGGCAATTATGCCTTCATTGCCTAATACGCAAGGCAATTTTGTGCCCAAATATGTTGTTAAT
>CALAPG010000384.1 GCA_937889485.1 uncultured Moraxella sp.
GACTGGAGTTCAGACGTGTGCTCTTCCGATCTATCAAACGCTTTATGGAGCACCTTAACCCACGTGGCGCCAAAGTTGTGGCACTTGAAAAACCCACCGAACAAGAAGCAGGGCAATGGTATTTTCAGCGCTATATCCAGCACTTACCCACCAAAGGCGAAATCGTATTGTTTGATCGTTCATGGTACAACCGTGCTGGGGTAGAGCGCGTGATGGGTTTTTGTAGCGACGATCAATACAACGACTTTATGCGCCAAGTACCCGAGTTTGAAAAACACCTCATTAGCTCAGGCATTCACCTAATTAAGTTTTGGTTCTCGGTAAGCCGTGAAGAACAGCGCCGCCGTTTTGCCGAGCGTGAAGCACACCCGCTAAAACAATGGAAATTATCGCCCATCGACAAAGCTTCATTGGACAAATGGGATGATTATACCTTAGCAAAAGAAACCATGTTTTTTAACACCGACAGCGCCGAGTCGCCATGGATTGTCATCAAATCAACCGACAAAAAACGCGCCAGACTCAATGCCATGCGTTATGTATTAAACAAACTACCCTATGACAACAAAGACCCTAAAGTAGTCGGGACAGTGGATCCTTTGATTGTTGGACGTGCGGGCGCCTTGTATGAAAAAGGTGAGCATTCAGAACTTGCCGTACCCTACAGCCCGATTCTGTCAAAATAACGCATGTAACAAAACTTTGAGCATAAGCTTGAGTATTTGAATCAATTGAAAAAAGCCAGTGAGTCCTCATTGGCTTTTGTTATTTTAAATTTGGTCTAATGGGCGCAAGTCGTTATAATAGCTGAACACTGATTTAACCACTGTACCGACTATATCCACTGTATAAAGAGATAATATCATGCAAGAAAAAGGACAAGCTACTAACCAACTACTGTTTCGCCAAGCCAAAGCGCATATTCCAGGCGGCGTTAATTCCCCCGTTCGAGCCTTTGCTGGGGTGGGTGGTACCCCTGTATTTGTAAGCCGTGCAGCAGGTAGCCGCATGTATGACACCGAAGGCAACCCATATATTGACTACGTTGGCTCATGGGGACCTATGATTTTGGGACATGCCAACCCTCATATCATTGATGCCGTCAAAAAAGCCGCCGATGATGGTCTTAGTTTTGGTGCCCCCACCACCTTTGAAACTACCATTGCCGACAAAATTTGTGACATCGTACCAAGCGTTGAGCTAATCCGTATGACTAACTCAGGCACTGAAGCTACCATGTCCGCGATTCGCCTGGCGAGGGGCTACACGGGACGGGATAAAATCGTTAAATTTGAAGGTTGTTATCACGGGCATAGTGATAGCCTACTTGTTAAAGCAGGCTCTGGCATGCTCGATATTGGCGAGCCAAGCTCCAAAGGCGTACCAGCGGACTTTGCCAAACATACCATCACCTTAAGATACAATGACCCCCAAGCCATCAAAGACTGTTTTGCCAGTTTTGCCAATGAAATTGCTTGTGTGATTGTGGAACCTATCGCGGGCAATATGAACATGATTGTGCCTAGCCAAGACTTTCACCAAACGTTGCGAGATGAATGTAGCAAACATGGCGCGGTCTTGATTTTTGATGAAGTAATGACAGGATTTCGAGTAGGATTGGGCGGTGCACAAGCGCATTTTGGCATTACGCCCGACTTGACCACATTTGGTAAAATTATCGGCGCAGGTCTACCTGTTGGCGCATTTGGTGGCAAACGTGAAATCATGGAGTGCATCGCACCACTAGGCGGTGTATACCAAGCAGGTACGTTATCTGGCAATCCACTTGCTATGCGCGCAGGTTTGGCAATGTTTGACTTGTTGGTGCAAGAAGGACTATATGACACGATCAGTGATAAAGTGGTGTATCTCACTGACAACCTTGAAGCACTTGCCAAAGAAGCAGGCATCGCCTTTAAGACCACACGCTGTGGCGGCATGTTTGGTATGTTCTTTACAGACAATGACTTACCACAAAACTTTGATGACATCTGTGCGTGTGATGCCAATCAATTTGCCACGTTCTTTCATGGCATGCTTGAGCGTGGGATTTACCTTGCCCCTTCTGCTTTTGAAGTGGGTTTTATGAGCAGTGTTCACTCACAACAAGACTTAGACGCGACACTACAAGCCGCCAAAGAAGTCTTCGCCCAAATGGCAAAATAGTAGAAAAAGACTTGCCAAAGTCAGGGCTTACGTCGCCTTTGTGGTCACTCGGGCATCTGTCTTTGGTAGGTTTAAAACGCTATTGGTCCAAACGTATCCTTGAGCCATCAATGCTATGAGCCATCAATACCGCGAACCATCACAAAATCTGTAAAGATGTTACGCCTAGCCTGCCACCCCATTGCCTGTTAAAGAGCCAAAAAAGACCTCACCATGCGACAACTTCCCAAAGCCTTGACCCCAGAATCAATCATCCAACAAAATCTTGAAGAAAGCCAGCAGCCGCAAAGTTTTTTTGACGACTTTGCCCAGTCTGTCACCCTGTACCGCGATGATGACATTTGGGTCATTGACAAACCCCATGGGCTACTATCGGTAGACGGCAAAGAACTCAAGGTCAGTCTGCAATCTCGCCTGCTACGCGCTGATCCCAGCGTCAAGCTGATTCATCGCCTTGACATGGACACCTCAGGGATTATTATCTTTGCCCGTAATAGTGACGCCCAAACTCATATCAGTAAGCAGTTTATTGAGCGTCTGCCCACCAAAGAGTACCAAGCCGTGGTTTGGGGCACAGCCCCGCAACAAGGCGAGGTCAATGTGCCGGTACGCTATGAGCCTACCCTCAAGCCTAAGCATATTGTAGATAGCAACTGGCACAAACACGCGTTAACGCACTTTGAAACCTTGCACCATGAACTTCGCCAAGGCAAAGCAGTGAGCCGTGTGGCATTGTACCCTGTAACAGGGCGTAGCCATCAGCTTCGTGTGCATATGCTGCACCTCGGTCATGTGATGTTGGGTGACCCCATTTATGCGCAGGACGTCTTGGCAGGAGAGGCATTTAGATTGTCACCCCGTCTTTGCTTGCATGCACGCAAATTGCGATTAAAACACCCAAAGACCGAGGCGTGGGTAACGTGGGAAAGTCAGGTACCGTTTTAGATGAGCGGTGAACTAGGGTCAAAGTGTTAGGGGGCTTTGATTAACACATTTTGATCGGTATTAATCAGAATTTCAGAAGGCCCATCCACTACCACACGCACTTGGTGACTATTGTCGCGTTGGGCTTTGTAGGCATGATCTTCTGCAGGCGTGCAGCCTAAGCAGCGATCAAGCGCATAAAAAGGCTCGTCAATCAGCTTTTGGCGCGCCGCTACAGTATCGCCCGTAAATAGCGTAAATGGTAAGCTTACCAGCCAACTAGCCGCACCAAAGGCAACATTGAGCGCTTGTAACGGCTTGCCCACGGCGGCGTCAGTGACCATTGAGCCATAAGTTGGGCCAAAATCACTTTCATCGATTTCAGTCGCGGCAAAGCTAGTGGTGGTGGTAACGATGGTCAAAGTGGCTGCCAACATCAATTGATTAAAGATTTTCATGGGTCGCTCCTAACGTGCAGCACATGGTATGGTTTTTCTAAAATATTGCTAGTTTATAACTTTACATTACAACAACTTTGGTCAAAATTATCAAGTCAAATTATTTAGGGTATTGGCTTTTTTAGCCGACTTGCTTTGATATTGTCACTGGATACTGTCACGGGCAAAGGTTGGCAAGTTGGGCAAAAAGTGCTGGCACGTTGATTGATCTTGACGCTGTCAATGACCGTACCGCAGCTTGGGCAGGCTGCACCTTTGTGTCCATAGACCAATAGTGTCTGCTGAAAATAGCCTGTTTGACCATCGGCAACGGTAAAATCCTTTAGGGTAGAGCCACCCTGGCTGATCGCCGTGGTTAGTATGAACCTAATGTGGCATGCTAGGCAGTTAAGCTGCACAACTGTCAACAGGTGCGCAGGGGTTAAGGGGTGAATTTTTGCTAAAAATAGGCTTTCCGTGGCATAAATATTGCCCACCCCAACCACCACCTCTTGCGCCATAATCACGGATTTGATAGGGCGCGTGATGGGATTTTTTCGCCCATGGATGTACTGATACAAATACTCGCCCGAAAATGCGTCAGATAGCGGCTCAATCCCCAAATGGTTCATGAGCTTGTCGGCATAATCATTTAGCCATAGCACCATACCAAAGCGCCGCGGATCATGATAGTGAAGCTGGACTTGGTCAAAATTATTGCCAAAAGTCATGATGACATGGTCATGCTTGCGCTTGGCAAAGCCAGGTGGGTGTTGTTGCAAGCTACCTGACATGCCCAAATGAATCAATAGCTGTTTTTGACAAGTGCCCTGAGCAAAGGTTAAGAGCAGATATTTTGCCCGCCGTTTGACGTCAATGAGTTGGTAATCTATCAAAGACGCTAAGTCATCGGGCACCCCAAAACGCAGTTTTGGCTGATACACCGCGATATGTTGCACCGTTTGGTTTAACAAAGGTTGCAAACTGGTAGCAGTGGTTTGCACCTCGGGTAGTTCTGGCATTGCCACTCCTAAGCTGTTTTGGTACCGTTGACAATACGCCGCGCAAGGATGATGCCATGTTGCTGCTCAAGTTTGGCTAGCAACTTGGATAACTGGCTCAGCCCTGTTACTTCAATGGTAAAGTTAAGCCTTGCAATGTCATCATCGCCACTTAAGGTATCTACTTGACGGATGTTAACGTTTTCTTGGTCAATAATTTGGGTTAAATCTCGGAGCAGCCCACGCCGATCATAAGACTCTAGATAAATTTGCACCAGTTGAGTCTTGCCTTTATTACCAAACCAAGCCGCGCTAATCGCCCGTTCTGGCTCACGTTGAACCAGCCGTTCATATTCGTGGCAGTCGCTACGGTGAATACTGACCCCATTGGACTGGGTAATAAAGCCTGCAATTGCTTCTCCTTGCACGGGTGAGCAACAGCCTGCTAGGTGGATGGGAATATTGTCTAGCCCATCTACTTCAATTTTGTAAGCATCCAGTTTGCCCGTGGCTTTGGGGTGAACGCTTGGAATGAGTTCGGTATCGGCAACTTCGGGTTCAAGGTCAAGTTGGCGACTAATATGCCCTGTCAAATCATGCAACTCAACATTGCCATTGACCAGCCCAACTAAGATATCATCGCTATTTTTGGCATTAAAAAATTTGACGTAGTCATTGAGATCAATGCTATTTGGGTGTACCGACATTCTGGCAAGCTCTTTGGTCAAAATATGCTTGCCTGTTTCTATATTTTTGTCACGGTCTTGCTTGTTAAACCACTGCCGCAGCTTACTGCGCGCGCGGTTGGTGTTGATATAGCCTAGCGATGCCACTAGCCAATCGCGGTTGGGCTCGCGTGATTGTTTGGTGATAATCTCCACTTGCTCACCTGTTTTTAGTTGATAGGTGAGTGGCACATAACGCTTGTTGACGCGGGCTGCTTGGGCACGGTTACCCACATGGGTATGGACGTGATAGGCAAAATCCAGTACGGTTGAGCCTTTGGGAAGTTCGATAATGTCACCGTCACGGCTAAACACATAGATGCGTTCAAACTCACCAAAATCAACCACTTGTTCTTCGTCGTCAATGTCACCATGTTCGGGTTCTACCAACTTGTCAAGAACGCCTTTGAGGGGGTCGTGGTTGTCGGTATTATCTTGGTGTAATAATAGCTGACGTAACGAGCTGATTTTTTTGGTGAGATAATCGTCTTTCTTATTTTTGGTGCCTTCTTTATAGTTGACGTGGGCACACATGCCAAGCTCGGCTTCATAATGCATGGAAAATGTACGAATTTGCACTTCCAATGATTTATTTTCGGCAATCACGGCGGTATGCAATGAGCGATAGCCGTTGGCTTTTGGGTTGGTTATATAGTCGTCAAATTGTTCTGGGATATGTCGCCACAGCCCATGTACCAGCCCAAGCGCATAATAGCAGTCGGCATTGGTATTAACCAATACGCGCAGCGCACGAATATCATAAAGCTGGTCAAATGACAGCGATTTGAGTTTCATTTTGCGATAAATAGAATAAATATGTTTGACGCGTCCTGTGATCTCGCCCTCAATGCCTTGTTCTGCTAGAGCCTCGCGTAGCTGATTGGCAACGCGGTCAATATATGCCTCACGCTCGCTACGTTTCTCTGCCAACAGTTTGGCAATCTCTCTATAGCGATCAGGCGCAAGGTAGCGAAAAGACAAATCTTCAAGCTCCCATTTGAGCTGAGCAATGCCAAGGCGATGGGCAAGGGGGGCGTAGATCGTCATGACCTCGCGTGCGACCCGTTGCTGGCGTTCATGACTGGCAAAAGACAGCTCACGCATCGCAAACGTTCGTTCGGCAAGCTTAATCAATACCACGCGCACATCATTGGTCATCGAAATGAGCATGTTATAAATGCCCGACAGTTGATCGCGCTGGTTATTATTAAAATGATCTTCAAGGCGCTTATTGTTTTCAATTAAATCGGACAAACGCCCCAGCGCTAAAGTTTCTTTAATCAGCTCAGCGACTTCATCACCAAACACCGCCTGAATTTGTTTTTGGGTCAATAACTGTTTTCTCGCCGCGCGGTAGAGCATGGCAGCCACCAGCGTCGCCTCATCTTGATAAAGATACCCCAAAATATCTGCAATACCAATACCCGTTAAAAAAGCGTTAGAACGCTTGCTATCGGTGCTTAAATCATGATTATTGAGCAGCTCACAGGCTGTTGACAGATCCGCTAAATGAGGCTCGTTGGCGCGTTTTGCCATGGACACTAGCCACGCATCGGTATCGATGGTGTGCTGATCAATAATATGGCTGGCAGGCTCGGATAAAATAGGTAAATCAGTATGGGTAAAATGTCGCTGCGAAGCAGTAATGCTTGCAATCATGGTAGTGCTATCGTGCCCTGCATCTGTTCCATCTAATAGCGGCAAACTTTCTCTGATTTTTACCATGCTCATTCCACCTAATCACTGACCAAAAATTACTGACCAAAATCCCCAAAACAAAACGACTAACCCACTAATTTTTTCTGTAAAGATCGCTATCTGCCGTATTTTTGGATAAAATATACGGTTTGGCATTGCGCACGCCATCAAGCTTATGGACTGTGGTGTACGACGCCAGCATTTTTATCATATCCTAACATGATGCACCCAATAAAGATAAGCATTGCCACCATTTTTATAAAATGCACCTGCAAAATGCGGGGTAGCCATTTTATAAACGTAGCGTAACTTAACTGGGCGCTGGTGCAAAATTGTAAAAAAGAATGATGATATGCAAATAAATCATCCAACGTAGGTTACCTACTCGCTAACCTGCGACGTTGGCAAGTCAATGATAGGTGAATTTGATGAAATTACCCGTGCGCTCTGGTGCAGTAGCCGCTCAATGCCTGCCCAATTTTACCATGTCGATACCCAAAAGCCTTAAAAAGTTTGGTATTGTATTTGCAACTTTGCCGCTTAGCGCTTGCAATTACTTGGAAGCGCCGCCTGCCACTGCCGCCCTAAGCATGGCACAAATTGACCAACTTATACCCAAACGGGTGCCCCAATCGCAAAGTTTTGCCAAAGATATCAGCGCCATCTTTGACACCCTAAAAATTGACAAAACGCCCCAAAATATCTGCACCACCATTGCCATTATTGACCAAGAATCCAACTTCAATGCCAACCCACCCGTGGCAAACCTAGGCGCCTCTAGCCTCAAAGCCCTTAATAATGAACTAGAAGAAAAACTAGGTAGCACGTTAGCGCCCTACTTTCGCAACATGCTAAAAAATGAGCCCACCCCAGACAATAGCTTTGAAAAACAAATAGCCAAGGTCAAAACCGAACAGGCGCTTGATGACATTTATCATGAGATGTTTACTTATTTCACCCAAAAATACTATGCCAGCAATATCACCAACGTCAGCAAACTGATAGGCGGCGATATCGAAGAACGCCTAGATCCCATCACCACGCTAGGCTCCATGCAGGTGCAAGTCAGCTACGCGCGCGATAACCAGCGCATGAACGGCAACAACCTTGAGCTAAGAAAAGACTTGTACAGCCAATATGGCGGCTTATATTATGGCATTCATCGGCTTATGCGCTATGCTGCCGATTATCCAGAACCCTTGTACCGTTTTGCAGACTACAACTCAGGGATGTATTCTAGCCGTAATGCCGCCTTTCAAAAAATGCTACACGAGCTTGCCAAAACAAAAATAGACTACGACGGCGACTTATTAGTCTATGAAAAAGGCAATAAAATCAGCAGCAAGCCCAGCCAAAGTGAACAAGCACTCAACCAGTTACTTGCCCAAGGAACCATCGCCCTAAGCGCGCGTCAAATTCGTAATGACCTTGCCAAAGAAAAAAGCCAAAAATTTGAAGACACCGAAACCTATCGCACCATCGGCAGTTTGTACCAAATGAAAACAGGCAAAAAACCGCTCAAAGCCATCATGCCGCAAGTAGTGATTTCGGGGGCAAAACTCAGCCGAGACTACCACACCCAATGGTATGCTGACAAAGTCAACGCGCGTTATTTGGCATGTCTTAACAAAGCCAAACGGTATTAAGTCACACCCACAGGTGACACCTTGTGGGCGCTAGACCCTGCCACCCAGTCGCCTAGCCTAGCGCCCATCATGATTTGGGCGATTAAATTTTTTCAAATCTAGCGATACTTTCCACATGACCCGTATGGCAAAACATGTCCATCACCCCTGCATGGGTAAGCTTATAGCCTTTTTCTAGCAGCACCGCGGTATCACGCGC
>CALAPG010000385.1 GCA_937889485.1 uncultured Moraxella sp.
AAAATTATACCAACTCTAATCGTAATAAACTCTGATAAATCCTATCACCCCACGTATTGGGGCATACATAATCTGCAACCGCTTTTAGGTCGGAATATGCATTATTTATTCCCATGCCAACGGCTGCTTTTTGTAATATTTCATATTACTGACTCACCGTCAAATGCTATTGTATATTTAAATGTCAGCCTAAATTTATCTAATAATCATGCAACGCCCCATGTTGTAGTAAAACCATGCCATGAGTGGTATGTAAAATATACTCTACGTTTGACAGAAAAAAACCAACTTCTAGCAGTTGGTTTTTTATTCAGATTCAAAAATTAAAACAACACCCGTACCCGAATGGTTTCTGGGATATTTTTAAGCGCTTCAACCGCTTGCGCAGAATCGCCGCTACCCACATCCATCACCAGATAGCCCACATCTTCTTCGGTCATTAGGCTTTGTGCAAAGATATTGATATGCGCATCGGCAAAGGATTTGTTAATCTGTGACAACACGCCAGGGACGTTTTTGTGAATATGTAGCAAGCGGTGCGTGCCTTCTTTTTGTGGCATACTGATATTTGGGAAGTTTACTGACGTTGCCGTGTCACCCATATCCGAATAACGCACGAATTTGTCAGCCACTTCAAGACCGATATTGGCTTGGGCTTCTTGGGTTGAGCCACCGATATGCGGCGTCAAAATCACGTTGTCAAACGCGCGTAGCGGTGATTCAAATTCTTCATCCGCTGATTTTGGTTCTTTGGGAAACACGTCAATCGCCGCGCCCAACACATGCCCGCTCTCTAATGCCGCTGCTAGCGCATCAATGTCCACACATTTGCCACGCGCCGCATTGATTAGGTGCGCGCCTTGTTTCATGGCAGCCAATTCTGTGGCGGTAATCATGTTGCGAGTGCTAGGCAAGTCTGGCACATGTAGGGTGACCACATCGGCTTTGCCAAGCAGTTCTTCTAAGCTGCCCACTTGGGTGGCATTGCCCAGTGGCAATTTGGTGACCACATCGTGATAGATGACTTTCATGCCAAGGCTTTCAGCCAGTACCGATAACTGGGTGCCAATAGAGCCATAACCCACAATACCCAAGGTTTTGCCGCGTACTTCATAGCTGTCTTTGGCAGATTTGTTCCAGCCGCCACGGTGTACCACCGCGTTTTTTTCGGGGATGCCGCGCATCAGCATGATGATTTCGGCAAGTACCAGCTCCGCGACAGAGCGAGTGTTGGAGTATGGGGCATTAAAGACAGGGATACCCAGCTCACGTGCCGCATCCAAGTCCACTTGATTGGTACCGATACAAAAACAGCCAATCGCGATGAGCTTTTCGGCTTTTTCTAAGATATCGCGGGTCAAATTGGTGCGAGAGCGAATGCCAATAAAATGGGCGTCTTTGATTTTTTCGATAAGCTCTTCGGGGTCTAAGGCGGTTTTG
>CALAPG010000386.1 GCA_937889485.1 uncultured Moraxella sp.
TGATTTATGATGTCACCCGTTTTCAGCACTTAGAACAAATGCGAAAAGACTTTGTCGCCAATGTCTCCCATGAGCTTCGCACCCCGCTCACCGTGATCATGGGTTATGTAGAAACCTTGAGCGAACAGCCAGAATTAGACCCCAGAATGCACCGTGCTTTTTTGCAAATGATGCAGCAAAGCCAACGTATGAATAACATTATCAATGACTTATTGTTATTGTCTCGCTTAGAAAATGACGAAAAGCCCACCGAACCCAAAGACATTGATATCCCAAAAATGTTAATGCAATTGTTTGACGATGCACAAATGTATAACAAGTCGTATGATCACTTGATTCACTTGCATATCGATAGCCCCCGACATATTTGGGGCTATGAAGATTATTTACGCAGCGCGCTTAGCAATTTGATTACCAATGCTATCAAGTACACACCCAACGGCGGCGAAATTAACATCAGCTGGCATGAGGCAGAAAACGGCGTATGTTTTAGCGTGTCAGACACAGGCATCGGTATTGAGCAGCGCCACATTTATCGGCTCACCGAGCGTTTTTATCGGGTAGATACAGGCCGTAGTCGCCAAACTGGCGGCACAGGTTTGGGGCTCGCGATTGTAAAACACGTGCTTTACCAGCACCAAGCCAAACTCGATGTTATTTCTACGGTAGGAAAAGGCTCTACCTTTACCGTGACTTTTCCTAAATCTGCCATCATTACTTAGCCGACATTAACCGCGCATCTCACTTTTTCGCCAATTGTAGCCAGATTATAGCCCAACAAAATCAAATGCCACCTCAGGCGTTAGTCCTTGGATAATATCAGTAATCGCTTTGGCAGAGCCATTAGAATGTGTCCAGCCAAGCGTACCATGACCTGTATTAAGATATAAATTATCAATACGTCCTTGGCGATTGACAGCGCGACCGATAATAGGCACATTCGATGGTGTCATTGGTCTTAGTCCCGTCCAATAATTGGGCTGCTCATAGTCTACCACCTCGCCAAATACCGCTTTTACCCGTTTGGTAATGGCATGACAGCGCACAGGATTGAGCACTGGACTAAAACCATCAAACTCTGCGGTTCCCGCTACGCGTAGTCTATCGCCTAAGCGTGAATATACCAGTTTAAATTCATCATCAATCAGGCTTACATACGGGGTACGCTCGGGCTTTCGCACAGGATAAGTTGCCGAATAGCCTTTTGCAGGATAAATCGGCAAATCTATGCCCAACGGCTTCACCAATGCTGGGCTATGGCTACCCAGTGCCAGTACATACCCATCGGCGGTTAAGCGCTCGGGTATGGCACCCTCGCACGGGCTACCTGTGTCATCCACTGCCACCACCTCTACCCCATCAATATGCGCCTCTTTGGCAACTAATTGGGTAACCGCGGTATTAAACAAAAACCGTACGCCTTTTTTGGCACAGCGTAGTGCTAACTCATGGCTAAATTTTTGCGCATCCCCCGATTCATCTTTGGCAGTATAAGTGGCACCAACCAGTCTATCGGCTATTGCCGCCAATGACGGCTCTAATAGCAGTGCTCGTTCAACACTAATCACCTCTCTATCACAGCCCAACGCTTGCATACGCAAGGTAGGGGCAAGCGCCGCTGCAAACTCAGCTTGACTGGTATAAAAATGCATAATACCTCGCGTCAAGCAATCATACTCAATCCCTGTCTGCGCGCGAACCTGTCCCAATACCTGCCGTGAATAAAGTCCCAACCTCACCATCTGCACCAAATTTGCATCTGCACGCGCATGGGTACACGCTTGCAAAAACTGCCAACTCCAGCGCCATAACGCCTTGTCAGGCGAGAGACTAAACAAGCGCTGCCAGCGAAATAACAGTGGTGCATCTTCACGAAATAGCCATTTTAGCGCCTTATAAGGCGTACTCGGGTTCGCCCAAGGCGTGGCATGAGAAACCGAAATTTGTCCACCATTGGCAAACGAGGTTGCCAGTGCTGCCCCACTCCCTTGCTCTACCACAGTGACATCATACCCTGCTTGTTTAAGCTGCCAAGCCGTGGTGATACCTACCACCCCAGCGCCTAGCACCATGATATGCTTTGTCATAATTTACCTTTATTATCATCGTCATGCTTTAGAGTTGAGAATTAAATCAACACATCGGGATTTATCAATTCACAAAAATACAAAAGCCCCCATTCATCATGGAGGCATTTTTTGATTTATAAATAAATTCAATCAAGTTTTTACGTGATTTTCTGCCCGTTACTTGCCCAATTTACTACTAATTTCACGTAGTAGCAAAATTTCTTCTGACGGTTCTGCGGCGGCTGGCGCCTCTGCTTCAGTTTGACGGCGCAAACGGTTCATCACTTTAACCAACATAAAAATAATAAACGCCAAAATAATAAAGTTAATTAACTGAAGTTACGCAGCCCTTTAAAAAAGCGCTATCATAACAAAAAAAGCAGTCAGC